>NZ_JAGIQD010000024.1:0-37612 GCF_017815045.1 Burkholderia sp. CpTa8-5 | reverse complement strand
TCGACGGGCCTCAGCTCGACCGATAGCTCGGTGACGTCGTTGTCGACCTCCACGTCGACCGGCCTGTCGTCGGCGAACAGCTCCATCACGTCGCTGTCGACTTCGACTTCGACGGGTCTGTCTTCGGCTAACAGCTCGATCGATTCCCTGTCGACTTCGACCTCGACGGGTCTGTCGTCCGCCAACAGCTCGATCACCTCGCTGTCGACCTCGACCTCGACCGGTATCAGCTCGCTGTCCACGGGCCTGAGCAGCACGAACAGCTCGGTGACGTCGCTGTCGACCTCCACGTCGACCGGCTTGTCGTCGGCGAACAGCTCCATCACGTCGCTGTCGACGTCGACTTCGACTGGCCTGTCGTCGGCCAACAGCTCGATCACCTCGCTGTCGACCTCGACCTCGACCGGCATCAACTCGCTGTCCACCGGCCTGAGCTCGACCAACAGCTCGGTGACGTCGCTGTCGACGTCCACGTCGACCGGCCTGTCGTCGGCGAATAGCTCGATCAGCTCCCTGTCGACTTCGACCTCGACCGGCCTCTCCTCGGCGACCAGCTCGATCACGTCCCTGTCGACCTCGACTTCGACCGGCATCAGCTCGCTGTCCACCGGCCTGAGCAGCACGGACAGCACGATCCTGTCGCTGTCCACGTCGACCTCGACCGGCATCGGCTCGCTGTCCACCGGCTTGAGCAGCACGAACAGCTCGGTGGCGTCGCTGTCCACGTCCACCTCGACCGCGATCAACGCCGCGAAGACGCACTACTACAGCGTCAACGACAACGGCGTGCAGCAAGCCAACTACGACAACACGGGCGCCACCGGCACCAACGCCCTCGCCGCCGGCGTGAACGCCAGCGCGGCGGGCGCCAGCAGCGTCGCGGTCGGCGACGGTTCGAACGCGCAGACGGCGGGTGCGGTCGCGATCGGCCAGAGCGCATCGGCAACGGGCGGCAAGGCGGTATCGATCGGCTCCGGCAACACGGCGTCCGGCGACGGCGCGGTCGCGATCGGCGATCCGAACGTGGCGACGGGCACCGGCGCGGTGGCGATGGGCGCCAACAACACGGCAACCGGCGACGGCGCGGTGTCCCTCGGCAACCAGAACACGGCAACCGGCGCCAGCGCGCTCGCCCTCGGCAGCGCGAACCAGGCCACCGCGGACAACACGATCGCGCTGGGCAGCCAGGCCACGGCCAGCGCCACCGGCGCCCAGGCCTACGGCTCGGCCGCCAAGGCCACGGCCGCCGACGCCCTCGCCTTCGGCACGAACGCGCAAGCGAACGTCGCGAACTCGATCGCACTCGGCGCGAACTCGGTCACGGCCGCGGCGGTCGGCACCTCGAGCGCCACGATCGGCGGCGTCACCTACCCGTTCGCGGGCGGCTCGCCGGTCGGCGTGGTGAGCGTCGGCGCACCGGGTCAGGAACGCCAGATCACGAACGTCGCCGCGGGCCGGATCTCGGCCACGAGCACGGACGCGATCAACGGCAGCCAGCTGAACGCGACGAACAACGCGCTCAACACGCTGTCGACGTCCACCGCGTCGAACGTCGCGTCGCTGTCCACCGGCATCAATTCGCTGTCGACCGGCCTGAGCACGACGAACAGCAACGTAGCGTCGCTGTCCACGTCCACGTCGACCGCGATCAACTCGCTGTCGACGGGGCTCAGTTCCACGAACAGCAACCTGACGTCGCTGTCCACGTCCACGTCGACCGGCATCGGTTCGCTGTCCACCGGCCTGAGTTCGACCAACAGCACGGTGGCCTCGCTGTCGACCGGCGTGACGAACCTCGGCGATCAAGTGAGCCAGCTGTCGACGACGATCAACAACAACACGGCGCGTACGGCGAACAACAACGGCGTCGCCGCCGACCTGAACGGCAAGGGCAACGACCTTCCGGTCGTCACGGCCGGTTCGAACTCCGTGGCAATCGGCGCGGCGTCGAACGACGGCGGTCGCTCGAACGTGGTGTCGGTCGGCAACGACCAGCAGCAGCGCCAGATCACGAACGTCGCGCCCGGTACGCAGGGCACCGACGCGGTGAACGTGAACCAGTTGACGCAAGTGCAGACGACGCTGTCGACGGCACTGTCGGGCCAGCAGGCGCAGATCAACTCGCTGGGTTCGCAACTGCAGCAGACCGACCAGATGGCGAAGCAGGGTATCGCGGCCGTCGGCGCGATGGCGTCGATCCCGCAGCTCGATCGCGACGCCAACTTCGGGATGGGCGTGGGCACGTCGACCTTCCTCGGCCAGAAGGCGATGGCGGTCAGCATGCAGGCGCGTATCACGGAGAACCTGAAGGCGTCGGTCAACGGCGGTTTCAGCGGCGGTCAGAAGGTGATCGGCGCCGGCATGCTGTATCAGTGGAAGTAACGCGTCGCGCCGCCCGGGCGTCCGGCTCGCCAGCCGGACGCCCGCGGCGCCGACGGCAGGACGAGCCCCGCTGCGCGCCGCGCGGCGGGCCTCGGTCAACCCAAGCTTTAAGGACGTCACCGTGAACAAACTCGCTTTTGCGCTCGCGCTTTCCGCAACGGTCCTCGCCGCGTGCTCGACCGCATCCGGCCCGACCTTCAGCGCCTCCGAACTGCAGCCGCGCGACGGCGTGCACACCTTCCAGGTGGACTGCCACGGCCTGCTGTCGGGCCCGCAGACCTGCATGAAGGCTGCTCGCAAGATCTGCGGCGACGAGCCCGTGCGCGCCGTCGACTCGGCCCGCGCGCTGCGCGACAACGCCGATCCGGCCACGCTGGTGTTCCAGTGCGGCGCCGCGCCGGTCGAGGCGGCCTCGGCCGCCACACCCGCACCCGCCGCCGCGGTCATCGAACGCGTGAACCTGTCGGGCGACGCGCTGTTCGCGACCGATCGCGCGACGCTCGCGCCGACCGCGCGCGAATCGCTGGACCGGCTGCTGAGCGAGCGCGCCGACCGCACGTACTCGCTGGTGACGGTCACCGGCTTCACCGACTCGGTGGGCAGCGACGACTACAACCTCGCGCTGTCGAAGCGCCGCGCCGAATCGGTCGCTGCCTATCTGAAGGCGCACGGACAGAAGACCGATTCGATGACGGTCTCGGGCCGCGGCAAGGCCGATCCGGTCGCCTCGAACGCGACGCCGGAAGGCCGCGCCAGCAACCGTCGCGTCGAAATCCGGCTGCAGCACTGAGCCGCCCGCGGCCGCGCATGCGGCCGCGCGATCCGGCAGGCCGCACGCGCCGCGCCGGAATTCCGCCGGACCACCGGGCGCCGCAACGCCTGCGCCCGCTCCCGTTGGCCGTCGGCTATGTCAAAGTTCGTCACGCGCTGCCAAAACCGGCGGT
The DNA here is from genome assembly GCF_017815045.1 of Burkholderia sp. CpTa8-5. Taxonomy (NCBI): domain Bacteria; kingdom Pseudomonadati; phylum Pseudomonadota; class Betaproteobacteria; order Burkholderiales; family Burkholderiaceae; genus Burkholderia; species Burkholderia sp. CpTa8-5. The sequence goes on along the minus strand of NZ_JAGIQD010000024.1, from coordinate 34,286 downwards.
TTCCATGCCACAATCGCCGCAAACAGTCGCCGGGGCAGCCCGCCCGACGCGCGCCGTGCCAGGCGTGCCCGACGACACGCCGGAATCCGGCCGCCGCCTTCGCGAATCTCGTCGACCGATTCGCGCACCGCGGCGCACCGGCGCGAATCCAACCATGACAATCCACGGCGCGCCGCTGCCGGCCAGACGCTCGACGCGATGCCGGACGCACGACGCCGCAGAGGAAACAACCGGTGACGGACATCAATGAAGCCGCCGCGGGCGGCACCCGCAAGCAACGGCCGGCGGTCGGCATCTCGCTGTTCGCGCGCGATGGCCAGGCGATCTGGGAAAACGGCATTCACCAGAACATCGCGTTCCTCGCGATGATGCTCAAGCGCTCGGATCGCGTCGGCCCCGTCTATTTCCTGAACGGCGGCGACGCCAATGCGCTGCCGGCCGGCCTCGAACTCGACGGCCTCGACATCCCGCTCGTGAAACCCGCCGACGTCACGCACGAACTCGACGTCGTGATCGAAATGGGCGCGCAGTTGCCCGTCGAATGGCTCCGGCACATGAAGGCGCTCGGCAAGAAGACCGCTGCGTTCTTCTGCGGGCACGTGTATGCGGGGCTGGGCGAAACGCCGATCTTCGGGAAACCGTCGGGGCACGTGTTCAACGGCGCGCCGTTCGACGAAGTGTGGCTGCTGCCGCAATACGACAAGACCGCCGCGCCGATGCTGCGGACGATCCTGCGCGCGCCCGTCCACCTGATGCCGCACATCTGGTCGCCGTACTTCCTCGAGCGCCGCGTGGCCGCGCTCGCCGACGAAGGCGCGACGTTCGGCTATCGGCCCGGCCAGCGGCCATGGAAGCTCGCGATGCTCGAGCCGAACATCTCGGTCGCGAAGTCCTGCCACTACCCGATGCTCGCTTGCGACGAGCTCTACCGCGCGCGGCCTGATGCGGTGCAACACATGTTCGTGGTCAACTCGATGCACATGAAAGAACATCCGACCTTCGTGCACTTCGCGAACAGCCTCGATCTCGTGCGCCAGCACAAGGCGACGTTCGAGCCGCGCATCGACCTGCCGGGCTTCATGGCGCGCCACGCGGATGCGGTCGTGTCGCACCACTGGGAAAACGGGCAGAACTATCTGTATTACGACGTGCTGTACGGCGGCTATCCGCTGATCCACAACTCGACGCTGATCGGCGACGCCGGCTATTACTACCCGGACTTCGACTCGGCCGCCGGCGGTCGCGCGCTGCTCGAAGCGTGGCTGCATCACGACGAACGTCTCGACGACTACCGTGCGAAAGCCGACCGGCTGCTGCACTCGGTCTCGATCGACAACCCCGCGAACCTCGACGCGTTCGTCTCGCGTCTGGTCGCCTGAACCGGAGCATACGCATGTCGGACTCCAATGCCCGTCAAGCGCCCGGCGAGGGCAAGCGTCTCGTCGTCGGCGTGTCGCTGTTCGTGCGCGGCGCCGGCCAGTCGCTGTGGGAAAACGGCATTTTCCAGAACTGCCTGCTGCTGATCCTGCTGCTGCGCCAGTCGCCGCTCGTCGCGGATGCCGTGATGGTCAACGGCGGCGAACAGGTCGCCGATCCGCAGATGATGCTCGGCGAGTGGAACGTGCCGCTGCTGTCGATGGACGAAGCGCTCGAGCGCTGCGACGTGCTGATCGAAATGAGCGCGCAATTCGGCGCGGATTATCTGCGCGCGTTCCGCGAGCGCGGCGGCAAGGTCGTCACGATGCGGGTCGGCAACGACTACGTGATCGACATCGAGCGCGCGATGTTCGACAAGCCGTCAGGCTTCCTGTTCTCGGGCGCGCCGTACGACGCGGTGTGGACGATTCCCGAATTCGAGCGCTCGTGCCTGCACTACTACCAGACGGGCTTGCGCGCGCCGGTCACGATCGTCCCGCACATCTGGCATCCGATGTTGTTCGACAAGGCGCGCGCGACGCTCGGCGCCGGCTTGTCGTTCGGCTATCGGCCCGGCAAGCCGCGCTGGCGCGTGACGATGTTCGAGCCGAACATCTGCATGGTGAAGACGAGCATCATTCCGATGCTCGTGACCGAGGAAGCGTATCGCGAGACTCCGGCATTCCTCGAATTCGTGCGCGTGTGCAACACGATCCACCTGAAGGATCACGCGACGTTCATCCACTTCGCGAAGAGCCTCGACATCGTGAACCACGGCATCACGACGTTCGAAAGCCGCTATGCGGTGTACGAGTTCATGGCCGCGTACGGCGATGCGGTGGTGTCGCACACGTGGGAGAACGCACAGAATTACCTGTATTACGAGCTGCTGTACGGCGACTATCCGCTGATCCACAACTCGCCGTTCCTCGGCAAGGCCGGGTATTTCTATCCGGACTTCGACTGCCAGGCGGGCGGCCGCGCGCTATTGCAGGCGTTCGCCGAGCACGACGCGAATCTCGACGCATACCGCGAGCAGTCGAAGCACGTGCTCGACTCGGTCAGCATCTACAACCCCGAGAACGTCGCGGCCTATACGGACGCGATCGCCACGCTCTATCGCGACGCATGACCGATCCTCGTCCCACGGAGCCGAGCCGATGAAACTCAATGTCGCGATAACGATCAACGTGCAGCGCGACGCGACGCAGTCGATCTGGTACAACGGCGCGAACCAGCACTGCGTGTACCTGTACATGCTGCTGAAGCAGTCGCCGTTGATCGGCGAGGTCTGGCTCGCGCACGACGACGGCATCGCCGCGTATCCGCAGGCGCTGATGATGGACGCGTTCGGCGACGCGCTGCGGCCGCTGTCGGCCGTCGTTCACCAGACCGACCTGCTGATCGAAATGAACGCGTTCGTCGATCCGTCTCACACGGACGTCGTGCGCCAGCGCGGCGGCAAGTGCGTGTCGTATCGCTTCGGCAACGACTACGTGATCGCGGTCGAGACGATCAACTTCGAGAAGAACGATTGGCGGCCAAACCCGCACCGCGTGCAGTTCGACGAGATCTGGACCAATCCGCAGCACATGCATACGTGCGCCGCGTATTTCCAGGCCGTGTACCGCGCGCCGGTGATCGAGCTGCCGCATATCTGGTCGCCGTATTTCATCGAACGCAGCCTCGACGCGGACCCTGAACTGAAGGCGCGCTTCGGCTATCGCAACCGCGGCCCGGCCAAGCGCATCGCGTTCTTCGAGCCGAACCTGAACGTCGTGAAGAGCGCGATCGTGCCGATGCTCGCCGCGAACGCGTGCTACGTCGAGCATCCGGAGCTCGTCGAGCACGTGTACATGACCAACACGTTCGACAAGAAGGAAAACGTCGCCTTCAAGCATCTCGCGCTCGGGCTCGAGATGGTGCGCGACGGCAAGGCCACCGCCGACGTGCGCGCGCCGTTCGTCGCGTGGGCCGCGCATCACACCGACATCGTCGTGTCGCACCACTGGGAAAACGGTCTGAACTACCTGCTGTACGACGCGCTGTACGGCAACTACCCGCTCGTGCACAACTCGCCGTTCCTGCGCGACGTCGGCTACTACTATCCGGACTTCGAGATCTTCGATGCGGCGCGCGCGATCGCGACCGCCGCGCAAACGCACGACGCACGGCTCGACGACTACGCGGCGGCCGCCCGCCGCTGCCTGCACCAGGTCGACACGCTCGCCGAGCACAACGTTCGCGCCTATTCCACGCAGATCCAGCACCTGTTCGCCGGCCGCCCGCTCGGCTGATTGCCTGCGCACGCGCCGGTTGCGTTACGCCAGTACCCGATCGCCGCTTTGCGCGGCGAACGCGCGGCCATGCCGCCGCCCGATGCGCGCGAGCACCGCGAAACAACGGGCGGCCGACCGGCCTGCGTCGGCCGATTGCCGGACGAGGCTGTCGGATACGCCGCGCGCGATCGCCGACTCGTCGCCGCACGCGCCGGCGATGACGCCCGCGTAGTAGTGCCGAGCCGCCAGTTCGCGGCCGCCCGCGTCGAGCGGCATCATTCGCCGAATACGGCGTGCGACGCGTGTCAGACCGTCCAGATACGGCGCGACGTCGATCGGCGCATCGGCCGATTCGGCGCCCAGTTGCCGCAGCATGTCGGCCAGCTCGGCGATCGCGACCAGCTCGCGCGCATCGATCGCCTGCGTGCCCGTTCCGCCTCCGGCTTTCGTCTCCGTCATGCCCACGCCCCTTTGCGATTCGTCCCGCCCCCGACGCGCACCGCGCGCGCCGCCCTGCCCGTTTCCGCTATCACGCGGCGGCCGGCGATCGCCATGAAAAGCGAATGCCCTGCGCCCACGTGACGCCGGCATCCACGATGATCTGCCGGTCGGTCTCGCTTTCCACGCCTTCGACGACGACGTGCCGCGCACCTTCATGCGCAAACGCGATCAGCCGCCGGAACTGGTAGCGCCCGATCGCATTGCGCTTGATCATCGACAGGATCGAGCGGTCGAGCTTCACGATGTCGGGATTGCCGACCACCAGATTGTTCAATGCACTGAAGCCGACACCGAAATCGTCGATCGCGATCCGGCACCCAGCCCGCCGGAAGCGGTACACGAACGACCGGCCCGCGACGGGGTTCAGCGGCCCCGTCTCCGTGATCTCGACGACCAGCCGCGCGGCCACCGACGGCTCGCGCTCGAGCCGCCTGAAAATCGCGAGCCACGCGTCGTCCACCACCGCACTCGCCGCCGCGACGTTGCAACCGTACACGGCGCCCGGATCGGCGCGCAGCGCATCGATCGTACGGCCGACCACCAGCCGGTCGAACCAGCGCATCAGGCCGAGCGCTTCGAGGCGCGGCAGGAAGACGAGCGGCGGCAGCGCATCGCGCTCGCCCCACCGCAACCGCGCCAGGCGTTCCTCGTACAGCACGCCGCCCGACAGGTCGGCGCGGCACACGGGCTCGTGCGCGAATCCGAGCCGGCTTTCGACGAAACTGCGTACCGACGCAAGGTCGGGATGATCGTCGCGCGCGCCGAACACGAGATCGATTTCATCGCGATTCGCTTTCCGATTCGCCTCCTGGCGAGCTTCGACCGCATTCATCCGGCGCTCCGGCAAATGGCGAGCCGCCGATCGCGGCTCGACCTCAACACCCAGACGGAACGCGCCCACCTCGACGCGCTCCGCCGCCTACCCGGCCCATCCTGTATGTCGATTTTTTCCGGGGAGCGTACTGGTCGCTTCGGCACCGTCAAATTCGATATTTTTACGATATTCGATTACCTGAAATACACCACGCGCGCGCGATACCAACAGTGCGACAGGTTACACAACGCGAATTACAAGAACCTCAAATCCGAATCGCTTATATTTTTCATCCAGACCGTTTTATCCGAATCTTCTTTTCCCGGATTCGCTCGTCGCTCGAATCGGGGCACCGTCAATTGATCAGATAAATACTATGCGACGAAGTACCGCCCGCGCTCGATATGTCGGGGAGAAATGCCGCTCTCCGCACGTGCCGCCTCACTCTTGGTACCTGCCGTCGCGCGCCATTCGATCACTGCGGCATGCAATTTCCGTGTTCCCAACGATATTATTAAATTTCCAACAGGAATCAATCTCCTTTTAATCCATAATACCAATTTCAATTATATGAAGATTATAGATTGAAACATATTTAACAATCTTTCCAACTTGTTAACCTATAAACTTGTTTTTGACGGACTTCCCTCGGAGCCGTCAATTTCGTGCCTTCGAAAACCGTCGAACCCATCCGGTTCGTCGGTTTCTTTTTTTAACGGCATCATTTCGTCAGACATGAGGGCGGGACAAACCCGACGGCGGGAGGCGAGCGGAGCGCAACGACCGTGCGCCGCGGAACACCGGCCTCAGGCGGCCGGCGCGCCGATCAGGTTCGCGAGCAGCGCGTCGTACTCGGCGACGAGCGCCGGATTCGCCGACGTGTAACGGCGAAGGATCTCGCGCTGGCGTCGCGCATACGCTTGCCAGTCGTCGTCGTGCATATGCAGCGCGCGCAGCAGCGCATCGGCGCCCTGCTGCACGTCGTTGTCGGGGTAGTAATACCCGAGATCGGGTGCAAGGCTCGCGTTGTGCACGAGCGGATAGCCCTGCCAGCACACGTCGAAATAGAAATAGTTCAGCGGGTTCGACCACTGGTGCGACACGACGATATCGGTCAGGTCGGCCAGGAACAGCGGCGTATCGAAGCGCCCGACGAAGCTCGCCTTGCCCGCGCGCACGATATCCAGGTAGTTCATCAGCATCACGAACTCGGGGCTGTCGTGCGCGAGGCGATCTGCGTTCGTCACGTGCGTGAAGCAGATCGCGTCGGGGTCGCGGCGATACGCCTCGTCGATGATCAGCATCGGATACACGCAGAACTTCACGACGTTGTGGTTCGGCTCCATCACCGTGAGCCGCTTGCCGGGCTCGCTGCGCGGCCGGTATTCGCCGTGCTCGGGCAGCGACTGTGCGCGTTCGGTCAGGAACATCGGATCCCACACGAACGGCACCACGCGCCCCGGACAGCGGCGCAGCGACTGCAGGAACGGCAGCGACGACGGCGCGATCTGCGGAATCGCCCACACCTCGTCGTAGCCGCGGTTGATGAACAGCGAATCCCACAGCCGGCGGCCGAACAGCATCGACTCCATCGCGTTGATGTACTCGACGCCGCAGCAATAGCTGACGAGCTTCGCGCCGCGCGCTTTCAGGTAGGCCGTCTGCTCGCCGTCGATCTGCCCGCCGAGCTCGATCACCACGTCGAGCGCGTCCTTCATGTCGGCGAACGCGCGCGTGTCGTACACGCTGCGATCCCACGGCAGCGCGTCGGTCAGCGGCACGTCGGTCGTGTTGACCAGCGTCACGCGGTAGCCGTGCGGCGACGCCATCAGCAGTTTCGCGAGGAACAGCGCGTTCTGCTTGATGCCGTTGATCCACAGGCTTTCGTCGGGGGTACGCAATCCGATCGTGATACCGATGCGCAGGCCGGTCAGGACAGGAGACGTCATCGTCGGCGGGATGGAAGGTTGAACGGGGATGGCTAGGCGCAGTGTAGCGCGCGACGCGCCGCCCGCGTCAAGCGGCGGCAATCCGGCATTCTAGCGGAGCGCCGGCCGCACACTGTCAGGGATGGTCAGCGCCGCCACCGGCAGCGCCAATCCGTCCGACCGTCATGCGACACTCGTGCCGCCCGGCGGCCGGTTTTCTCGCGGCATTCGAGCGGGCAGCGTGCGACTTCGTCGCACCGCCATCGATCGGTCAACGCGACGCGCCGGGCGGATGCCACCGGCCGGCCCGTCGTCGCGTCGGTTACCGTCGTCAGATCGCCGCGATCGTCGGCGCCACGGCCGCCGGATCGGTGATGCTCGGCTTGCCGGTCTCGACGTGCCCCGCGATGCGGCGCGTCCAGCCGGCATTGCCCGCCACGGTGAACTGCAGGTCGTACCAGTGGCTGCTGCACGACAGGTCCCAGTACGCTTCGACGCGCTGCCCGGCCGGGACCGTCAGCGTGCGCGCCGCGCCGCCGTATGCGACATCGGTTGCCGTGACCGTGAGCGGGTCGGTGCCGGCATTGGCGATCGTCACGTAGACATCGCCGTTCGCGGTGTCGTAGCACGGCGTGATTTCAGGCTTGGCAGCGCCATCCGCGGCGGCCGAACCCGCGAAGCGCCGGAAATAGCCGTTCGGCCCCCACACGCTCGCCAGGTAGTTGCCGTTCGCATCGAGCGCCCACGTATCGGTCAACTGCTTGCCCGCTTCAACCGTATAGCGGCGCGGCATCGCGGTGGGATCGCCCGTATAGACCCAGAAGTGCGCGCCTTGCGTGCCGGTATTCGCGAACGTCAGCGCATAGCCCTGCGCCTGGAGCTGGCCGGTGACATGCAATTCGTACGGCAGCGCGCGTGCCGGCCGCGTGCCGGGTTCCTGCGCGGTCACGACCTGCTGCGCGGTGCTGGCCGGCGCGGTCTGCGACGACGCGCGCGAGCATTGCAGGTCTGCCTGCGCGACATACGCCTGCGTGCTCGGCAGGGTCGGCAGCGTCGCATCCGACTTCGAGAAGTCGAGCGCCGACGTCAGGTCGCCGCAGATCGCGCGACGCCACGGCGAGATGTTGGTCTCCACCACGCCGAAGCGCCTCTCGATGAATTGCAGCACCGACGTGTGATCGAACACCTGCGAGCACACGAAGCCGCCCTTCGACCACGGCGACACGACGAACATCGGCACGCGCGGGCCGAGGCCGTACGGCAGGTTGTCGGCCGTATAGGTGCCGGCTTGCGTCGCAGTCACGACGTTGTGCCGCTCGAGCGATACGTCCACGGTGCTCATGCCCGAGCCCGGCAGCGTCGGCGCAGACGGCGGCACGACATGGTCGAAGAAGCCGTCGTTCTCGTCGTACATAATCAGCAGGACGGTCTTGCTCCACACGTCCGGATTGGACGTCAGCGCATCGAGGATCGTCGACAGGTAGTACGCGCCGTACAGCGGCGTGAACTTCGGATGCTCGGAATACGCAGCCGGCGGCAGCAGCCACGACACCTGCGGCAGCGCGTTCGCCTGCACGTCGGCCTTCAGCTGCGTGATCGGACGCGTGCTCATCCCGCGCGTCTGCAGCGACGAACCGGCCGGCGCGTTCACGAAGTTGTCGAAGCACGCCAGCATGTTCGTGCCGTAGTTGCCGGTGAAATTGTCGAACCCGGTGCCCTGCTGATAGATCTGCCACGAAATGCCGGCTTTTTCGAGCCGCTCCGGGTAGGTCGTCCAGTTGAAGGGCGGTAGCTGGACCTTGTCGAACGGGTTGTCGATGTAATCGGTGTTGTCGAGCAGCGGGCCGCCGCCCGTGCCGAGCGGATCGACCATGCCCGTCATCAGGTACATGCGGTTCGGGTGCGTGTTGCCCGGGATCGAGCAGAAGTAGTTGTCGCACACCGTGAACGCATCCGCGAGCGCGTAGTGGAACGGGATATCGTCGCGAACGTGATAGCCCATCGTCATGTTCGACTTCTGCACGGCCCACTGGTCCGCGCGACCGTTGTCGATCGCGCCGTGCGTCGTCGCCCACGTATGCGGCAGGCCGCCGATACATTGCGCGTTGACGCCCGGGTTGGTGGTGTCGTAGCGGAACGGTGCGATCACGCTCGACTTGTCTTCCTGGCGCGGCTGGAACCACACCGGCTTGCCGTTCGGCAGCGTGACCGGGAAGCGGTCGTTGTAGCCGCGCACGCCGCTCAGGTGTCCGAGGTAGTGGTCGAACGAGCGGTTCTCCTGCATGAACACGACGATGTGCTGCACATCCTGGATCGTGCCTGTCACGGTGTTCGGCTCGATCGCCAGCGCCTTGCGGATCGATTCCGGCAGCAGTGCGGTGGCGGCGGTCGCGCCGGCGAGGCCGGCCGAGAACTTCAGAAAATCGCGTCGCGAATGGATGGCCATGCTGGTTGCTCTTGATGGGATTTCTGGTGGAAACGGCCGGTATCAGGAAGCGGGCGACGAAGCAGGCGCGGTGAAACCCGGCGGGCAGCGCATCTGCGCGGTGGCGACCACGGCGCCGCCGCACGCGGCCTTCTGCTGCGCAACGGGCGCGGCGGGTGCGGTCAGGTCGTCGTTGCAGGCGCCGAGGACGGCGGTCAGCATGACCAGGCCGACGACCGCGAAAGGCCGTAGGGCCGACGTTCGCATAACGGTTCTCCGTGAGGATGATGACGTGACGCGGACGCGAAGCCGCGCCGGTCATATCGACGCCGAGATGCTATGTTCGACTTGTTACACGACGGTGTCGAGTGGCGGGAAGATCGACGTGCGCGCAGCGGACGGCACCCGATGGTGTGGGAGGAGCAGCGAAGATCGCAAGGCGTTCGAAAGACTGACGCGAATCACGCGTACTGCTTCATGTGTCGGCGCTATCGAAGCCGCGCAGTCCAGACGACGGGCGCACGGCGAACCGCAACGCATTTTTTGCGGGCCGGCCGCGACGGCAACCGGCCCGCGCACAACGGCAAGGCCCGCTCAGCCTTCCGCCATCATCAGCAACTGCGCACCGTCCGCGACCTGATCGCCGACGCCGTACAGCACTTCCGCGACGACGCCCGCGCTCGGCGCGCCGATCGTATGCTCCATCTTCATCGCTTCCATCACGATCAGCGGCGTACCGGCTTCGACCTTCTGGCCCGGCTCGACCAGCACCGCGATCACCTTGCCGGGCATCGGCGCGGTCAGGCGGCCGCCGCCCTGCTCCGCGTCGCCCGCATGCGCAAGCAGGTTGCGCCATTCGAACGTCTCGGCCGCGCCCTGCGTGAACACGTGGAACGTGTCGCCGTCCGCATACACGCGGCCGCTGCTGCGCACGCCGCCCAGCGTCACGTCGAAATCGAGCGGCGTGGCGCCGCGCGTCCATGCGAACGGTTGCGCCGCCGCGTCGCCGATCGCGATGCGCGTGCCGGCGCCGTCGTCCTCGTACGTGACCGTCACGTCCGCTTCGCGCTCGGTCGCATGCCATTCGAGCGTGCGGCGATAGCCGCCGTTCAGCCGCCAGTCCGGCAGCGAACACCACGGCGACGCACCTTCCCGCGCGGCGGCGCCACGCTCGCGTGCGAGCAACGCGGCACATGCGAGTGCGAGCGTCGCACGCGGCGGCTGTTGCGGCGCGAACAGCGCCTCGTGGTTGCGCTCGATCAGACCCGTGTCGAGATCGGGGATCGCGAACGGCTCGCACGCAACGATCCGCTGCAGGAACGCGGCGTTGGTGTGCAGGCCGACCACTTCGCACGCGCGCAGCGCACGCTGCATCAGGCCCAGCGCTTCCGCGCGATCCGCGCCGTGCACGATCAGCTTCGCGATCATCGGATCGTAGAACGGTGTGATCGCATCGCCTTCGCGCACGCCGCTGTCGACGCGCACCGCCGCCCCGATGTCGAATTCGACGCCTGCCGGCAGCCGCAGATGCTTCAGCGTACCCGTCGACGGCAGGAAGCCGCGCGCGGGGTTCTCCGCGTACAGGCGCGCCTCGAGCGCATGACCGTGCACGCGCAGTTCCTCCTGCTTCAGCGGTAGCGGCTCGCCCGACGCGACGCGCAATTGCCATTCGACGAGATCGAGCCCCGTGACCATCTCGGTCACCGGATGCTCGACTTGCAGGCGCGTGTTCATCTCCATGAAGTAGAACGCTTCGCCCGTCATGATGAACTCGACGGTGCCCGCACCGACGTAGCCCACCGCGCGCGCGGCCGCGACGGCCGCCTCGCCCATCGCCTGGCGCACGTCCGCATGCAAACCCGGTGCCGGCGCTTCCTCGAGCACCTTCTGGTGACGACGCTGCACCGAGCAGTCGCGATCGAACAGGTAGACGGTATTGCCGTGCGTGTCGCCAAACACCTGCACTTCGACGTGGCGCGGGCGCATCAGGTATTTCTCGATCAGCACGCGGTCGTTGCCGAAGCTGCTCGCGGCTTCGCGCTGGCACGACGCGAGCGCCGCCGGGAAATCGTCGGAGCGTTCGACCACGCGCATCCCCTTGCCGCCGCCGCCTGCGCTCGCCTTCAGCAGCACCGGGTAGCCGATCCGATCGGCTTCGCCATGCAGGTTGGCCGCGTCCTGGTCGTCGCCGTGATAGCCGGGCACGAGCGGCACGGCGGCCGCGTGCATCAGCGCCTTCGCGGCAGCCTTCGAGCCCATCGCCGCGATCGCGTCGACCGGCGGCCCGATGAACACGATGCCGGCCTCTTCGCACGCGTGCGCGAAATCTTCGTTCTCCGACAGAAAGCCGTAGCCGGGGTGAATCGCCTGCGCACCGGTCGCGCGCGCGGCGTCGATGATGCGCTCGATGCGCAGGTAGCTGTCTGCCGCGGCCGAGCCGCCGATATGCACGGCCTCGTCGCACGCGGCCACGTGTTTCGCGTTCGCATCCGCGTCGGAATAGACGGCGACGCTCGCGATCCCGAGACGTTTGCACGTCGCAGCGACGCGGCACGCGATTTCGCCGCGGTTGGCGATCAGAATCTTGTCGAACATGGCTTCGATGTCGTCCGGAAGGTTGAGGTCACGCAATCATTCACGCCACGACGGCGTGCGCTTTTCGAGGAAGGACGCGATCCCTTCGCGCGCTTCCGCGCCGGCGCGGGTCTTCGCGATCCAGTCGGCGGTCTGCTCGATCAGCGTCGCGTCGAGCGCGCGCCCGGCCACGTCGGCGACGAGCCGCTTGCACGCCTTCACGGCGTCGGGGCCGTTCGCGACGAGCGTCGCGGCCAGCTTCGCGACCGTTTCGTCGAGCGCGTCGGCCGGTACCGCGTCGTGAATGAAGCCGAGCGATGCGGCGCGCACGCTGTCGAACACTTCGGCCGTCGTGAAGTAGCGGCGCGCCGCGCGCTCGCCCATCGCACGGATGACGTACGGCGCGATCGTCGCGGGAATCAGCCCGAGCCGCGCTTCCGACAGGCAGAACTTCGCGCCGTCCGCGGCGATCGCGATGTCGGCCGCCGCGACGAGGCCCACGCCGCCCGCATACGCGTCGCCATGCACGCGCGCGATCACCGGCTTGCCGCAGCGATAAATCGCTTCGAGCATCCGCGCGAGCTTGCGCGCATCGGCGCGGTTCTCGTCGTCCGAGTAACCGGCCATCTTCTTCATCCAGTTCAGGTCCGCGCCCGCGCAGAACGCGGCGCCTTCCGCGGCGAGCACGATCGCGCGCACGCCTTCGTGCGCATCGAGCCATTCGAACGCGGTGGTCAGCTCGGCGATCGTCGTCTCGTTGAACGCATTGCGCACGTCGGGACGCGCGAGCGTGACGGTCGCCACGCGGCCGGCTTCGCTGACCTTGATCGTTTCGTATCGCATCGGTCGGTCCTCCCGGGCGTTACATGCGGAACACGCCGAAGCGCGTGTCGTCGATCGGCGCGTTCATCGACGCGGCGAGGCCGAGCCCGAGCACGTCGCGCGTCTGCGCGGGGTCGATCACGCCGTCGTCCCACAGCCGGGCGCTCGCGTAATACGGATGGCCCTGGCGCTCGTACTGGTCGCGAATCGGCTGCTTGAACGCATCTTCTTCCTCGGGCGACCACGAACCGCCCTTCGCTTCGATGCCGTCGCGGCGCACGGTCGCGAGCACCGACGCGGCCTGTTCGCCGCCCATCACCGAGATCCGGGCATTCGGCCACATCCACAGGAAACGCGGGCCGAACGCGCGGCCGCACATTCCGTAGTTGCCGGCGCCGAACGAGCCGCCGATGATCACCGTGAACTTCGGCACCTTCGCGTTCGACACGGCCGTCACCATCTTCGCGCCATGCCGCGCGATGCCTTCGTTCTCGTACTTGCGGCCGACCATGAAGCCCGTGATGTTCTGCAGGAACACGAGCGGGATCTTGCGCTGGCAGCACAGCTCGATGAAATGCGCACCCTTCACGGCCGATTCGGAAAACAGGATGCCGTTGTTCGCGACGATCCCCACCGGATGGCCCCAGATGTGCGCGAAGCCGGTGACGAGCGTCGTGCCGAAGCGCGCCTTGAATTCGTCGAATTCGGAATCGTCGACGATGCGCGCGATCACCTCGCGCACGTCGAACGGCTTGCGCGTATCGACCGGAATCACGCCGTACAGGCTCTTCGCGTCGTAGCGCGGCGGCTTCGGCTCGCGCAGCGCGACCGGCGGCGCGATCTTCGGCGCGAGGTGGCCGACGATGTTGCGCGCGATCGACAGCGCGTGCGCGTCGTTCTGCGCGAGATGGTCGGCCACGCCCGACAGGCGCGTATGCACGTCGCCGCCGCCGAGATCCTCGGCGCTCACTTCCTCACCGGTCGCGGCCTTCACGAGCGGCGGCCCGCCGAGGAAAATCGTGCCCTGGTCCTTCACGATGATCGACTCGTCGCTCATCGCCGGCACATACGCGCCGCCGGCCGTGCACGAGCCCATCACGACGGCGATCTGCGCGATCCCCGCCGCCGACATCGTCGCCTGGTTGAAGAAGATGCGGCCGAAGTGATCGCGATCGGGAAACACGTCGTCCTGGTTCGGCAGGTTCGCGCCGCCCGAATCGACGAGGTACACGCACGGCAGCCGGTTTTCCGCGGCGATTTCCTGCGCACGCACGTGCTTCTTCACGGTGATCGGGTAGTAGGTGCCGCCCTTGACCGTCGCGTCGTTGCACACGATCACGCATTCGCGGCCGGCAATGCGGCCGATGCCGGTGATGACGCCCGCGCCCGGCGCGTCGTCGTTGTACATGCCGTTCGCGGCGAGTTGCGAGAACTCGAGGAACGGCGCGCCCGGATCGAGCAGTTGCGCGATGCGATCGCGCGGCAGCAGCTTGCCGCGCGACAGGTGCTTGTCGCGCGCGGCCTGGCCGCCGCCTTGCGCGAGCTGTTCGATCTTCGCGCGCAGGTCGGCGACGACCGCCTCGAGCGCGGCGGCATTCGCGCGGAAGTCTTCCGAACGCGGGTTCAGTTTCGATTCGATGATCGGCATCGACGGGGCTCCGTTCGCGTGACGTAGGGCGTTACATCGTTTCCGCGAACAGCTCGCGGCCGATCAGCATCCGGCGGATCTCGCTCGTGCCGGCGCCGATCTCGTACAGCTTCGCATCGCGCCACAGGCGGCCGACCGGGTATTCGTTGATGTAGCCGTTGCCGCCGAGGATCTGGATCGCCTCGCCGGCCATCCACGTCGCCTTCTCGGCCGTGTAGAGGATCACGCCCGCGCAGTCCTTGCGGACCTGGCGAATGTGGTCGCTGCCCGCCGAGTCGAGATGGCGGCCGACTGCGTACAGGTACGCGCGGCACGCCTGGAACGTGGTGTACATGTCGGCGACCTTGCCCTGGATCAGCTGGAATTCGCCGATCGACTGGCCGAACTGCTTGCGATCGTGGATATACGGCACCACCGCGTCGAGACACGCGGCCATGATGCCCGTCGGGCCGCCCGACAGCACCGCGCGCTCGTAGTCGAGGCCGCTCATCAGCACCTTCACGCCGCCGTTCAACTGGCCGAGGATGTTCTCTTCCGGCACCTCGACGTCCTGGAACACGAGCTCGCCCGTGTGCGAACCGCGCATGCCGAGCTTGTCGAGCTTCTGCGCGACCGAGAAGCCCTTCATCCCCTTCTCGACGATGAATGCGGTGATGCCGCGCGAATTCGCTTCGACGTCCGTCTTCGCGTAGACGACGAGCGTATCGCAGTCGGGGCCGTTGGTGATCCACATCTTCGTGCCGTTGAGCACGTAGCGATCGCCGCGCTTGTCCGCGCGCAGCTTCATGCTGACGACGTCGGAGCCGGCGTTCGGCTCGCTCATCGCGAGCGCGCCGATGTGTTCGCCGGACACGAGCTTCGGCAGGTATTTCTGCTTTTGCGCTTCGGTGCCGTTGCGGTGGATCTGGTTCACGCACAGGTTCGAGTGCGCGCCGTACGACAGGCCGATCGACGCCGATGCGCGCGAGATCTCCTCCATCGCGACCATGTGCGCGGTGTAGCCCAGGTTCGCGCCGCCGTATTCCTCGGAGACGGTCATGCCGAGCACGCCGAGATCGCCGAACTTCTTCCACAGATCCATCGGGAACTGGTCGGTGCGGTCGACCTCCGCCGCGCGCGGCGTGATTTCCTTCGCCGCAAACGTCGCGACGGCGTCGCGCAGCATCTCGATGTCTTCACCGAGCATGAATTGCACGCCGGGCAGGTTGATCATGTCTCCTCCGTCTTCCAGAAAGTGTGTCGTACTCACCGATTTCTGAGTTTCGCTCAAATCGAATGAATACGGGTATTCATTGACCAATACAGCGGAAATTTTGCACAGTTTCGCGCCTCGCCGGGTTCGGCGTCAATAGTTTTCTGAGTGATACTCAGATATGATGCGAGCATGACAGCCGCTCCCGCCGACACCATGACCGCCACCGCCAAAGCCGACCGCGCCGACACGCCGC
Source organism: Burkholderia sp. CpTa8-5 (assembly GCF_017815045.1). NCBI lineage: Bacteria > Pseudomonadati > Pseudomonadota > Betaproteobacteria > Burkholderiales > Burkholderiaceae > Burkholderia > Burkholderia sp. CpTa8-5. The sequence continues at coordinate 18,431 of NZ_JAGIQD010000024.1, read as the reverse complement.
GCGCACCCGCCGGGCGCAAATCCCAGCAGCGCGTGCAGGACATTCTGCGCGCCGGCCGTGAAGTGTTCGCCGAAAAGGGTTACGAGCATGCGACGGCCGCCGAGATCGCGCAGCGCGTGGGCGTATCGGAGGCGACGGTGTTCAGCTATTTCCGTGGCAAGCGCGAGCTGTGCGCGCGCGTGATCGCCGACTGGTACGACGAAATCATCGCCGCGTTCGAACACGGGATGCCGCGGGACGCATCGGTGCAGCAGCAGTTCGCGTTCATCGTGCGCACGCACCTGCGGCTGATGCTCGTGAACGGGACGGGGCTGTGCGCGCTGGTGCTGTCGGAAGGCCGCGCGAAGCAGCATGCGCTGAGCGACGAACTCACCGCGCTGCAGCGCCGCTACACGGCGCCGCTGATGGACGTGCTCGCGCGCGGCCAGGCGGCCGGGCAGGTTCGCGCGGATCTGCCGCTGAGCCTGCTGCGCTCGATGGTGTTCGGGCCGATGGAGCACGTGCTGTGGGATGCGATCCTCGGGCACCGCAAGCTCGATACGGAAACGACGGCCACGCAGTTGATCGACATGCTGTGGGCCGCGATGCAGCCGCCGGCGCCGGAGCAGGCGGCGTTGGTGCGCTTCAGGAATGAAGTGGCGGAAGCGGTGCGGCGGCTGGAAGGGGAAGCGTCACGCGCGTGACGCGGATGAGCAGCGCGGCGACCGCCTCGCCGCAGCCTCTGCGCCGTCGCTCACGGCGCGGCGCCACTACGAATCCTCGCTGACGCGCAGCGGCGCGCGACTCTGCTCGTTGTTCAAATGCACGAACTTGCGCAACAGCCGCATCAATTCCTGCGAATCATCTTCGCCCATCCCGTCGAACAGCCCGGCACGCAGTTCCTGCACCGACGGAATCAGGTGGGTGAGCAGCTCGACGCCCGCCGGCGTCAACAACAGACGCCGCTGACGCCGCGGCAGCACTTCGCGAACGATCAATCCTTTCGCTTCGAGCCGGACCGCGAGATCCGCGGTGGTCGACGTGTCGAGCGCCACCCGCTGCGCGAGCGTCACCTGGTCGAGCCCCGGATTCTCGTAGAGCATCCGCAGCACCGCGTACTGCACGGGCGTCACGTCCCGGCCCAGCTTCTCGTAGAACATCGCGACCGCGATCTGGTGCGCGCGCCGGATCAGGTGCCCCGGTTCGTCGTACAGGTCGATCGGGAAAGCCGGCAGGTCGGCGGGATTCGTTTTTTCCATGAATGAGTCGATGACATAGGCGGCACACGCCGGTTGCGCGCGCCGTCGGCATGGCGCTGCGTCGCGCCATTTCCCGGGAAAACCAGTATACCGCTCGCCTTGTTTCCGCCAATCTCAATGAGTACACTGAATCTCATTCAGTGTACGGAATGAAGATCGGGCCGCATCCCCGGCGGCACCGTCCCCGAAGGAGACAAAGAACATGTTTCTCAAGAACGCTTGGTACGTGGCGTGCACGCCCGATGAAATCGACGGCAAGCCGCTGGGCCGCAAGATCTGCAACGAATCGATGGTGCTGTACCGCGCGGCGGACGGCCGGGTCGCCGCGCTCGAGGATTTCTGCCCGCATCGCGGCGCGCCGCTGTCACTGGGATTCGTGCGCGACGGCGTGCTCGTGTGCGGCTATCACGGGCTCGAAATGGGGTGCAACGGCAAGACGGCCGGCATGCCGGGCCAGCGCGTCGGCGGTTTCCCGCCGATTCGCAGCTTCCCGGCGGTCGAGCGGTACGGCTTCGTGTGGGTGTGGCCGGGCGACGCGTCCGAAGCCGATCCCGCCAAACTGCCCGCGCTGGCGTGGGCCGAGGATCCGGCCTGGGCGCACGGCGGCGGCCTGTATCACATCCGCTGCGACTACCGGCTGATGATCGACAACCTGATGGACCTCACGCACGAGACCTACGTGCATGCGTCGAGCATCGGCCAGAAGGAAATCGACGAAGCGCCGCCGAAGACGGTGAGCCATGGCGACGAGGTCGTCACGAGCCGCTTCATGGAGAACGTGATGCCGCCGCCGTTCTGGCGGATGGCGCTGCGCGGCAACGGGCTCGCCGACGACGTGCCGGTCGACCGCTGGCAGATCTGCCGCTTCACGCCGCCGAGCCACGTGATGATCGAAGTGGGCGTCGCGCATGCGGGCCACGGCGGCTACGACGCGCCAGCGCACAAGAAGGCGTCGTCGATCGTGGTCGACTTCATCACACCGGAGACCGACACGTCGATCTGGTACTTCTGGGGGATGGCGCGCAACTTCCGGCCAGACGATCGCGCGCTGACCGCCGAGATCCGCGAAGGCCAGGGCAAGATCTTCTCGGAAGATCTCGAGATGCTCGAGCGACAGCAGCGCAATCTCGAGCAGTGGCCCGAGCGCACGCTGCTCAAGCTCAACATCGACGCCGGCGGCGTGCTGTCGCGCAAGGTGATCGACCGGCTGCTCGCCGCCGAAAACGCGGCGAGCCCGCAGCGGCCCGCGATTCCGGTCGCGCAGGTCAGGGAAGCGTCATGAGCGGCGCGACATTGACGGTCCGCGTAGCCCGCAAGTGGCAGGAAGCGCGCGACATCTGCGGCTTCGAATTCGTCAGCGACGACGGCTCGCCGTTGCCGCACTTCGACGCTGGCGCGCATATCGACGTGCATCTGCCGGGCGGGCTCGTGCGCCAGTACTCGCTGTGCAACCACCCGGCGCAACGCGATCGCTATCAGATCGCGGTGCTGCGCGAGGCCGACGGCCGCGGCGGGTCGCGCGCGATTCACGACGAAGTCCGGCAAGGCGATACCGTGCGGATCGGCCTGCCGCGCAATCAATTCCCGCTCGCGCCCGACGCGCCGCACCATCTGTTGCTCGCCGGCGGGATCGGCGTCACGCCGATCCTGAGCATGGCGGAACGGCTGTGCTCGGCCGGCATCCCGTTCGACATGCATTACTGCGCGCGTTCGGCCGATCGCATGGCCTTCGTCGAGCGGATCAATGCGGCCGGGTTTCGCGATCGCGTCCGCTTCCACGTCGACGACGGCGCTCCCGCGCAACGCTTCGATCTGGCTGCTGTGCTGGCCGGCGCGCCCGACGGCACGCATCTGTACGTATGCGGCCCGCGCGGCTTCATGGATGCGGTGCTGAACGCCGCGCGCGAGCGCGACTGGCCCGACGCACGGCTGCACTATGAGTTCTTCGGCGGCGCGGTCGCATCGTCCGGCGCTGATCGTGCATTCCAGGTCAGGATCGCGAGCAGCGGCAAGGTGATCGACGTGCCGGCCGAATGCACGGTGATCGCGGCGCTGGCGGCGAACGGTGTCGACGTGCTGACGTCGTGCGAGCAAGGCGTGTGCGGCACCTGCCTGACCCGCGTGCTCGAAGGCGAGCCCGATCATCGCGATGCGTATCTGACCGACGACGAAAAAGCGGCCGGCGACCAGTTCATGCCGTGCTGCTCGCGATCGCGCACCAACCTGCTGGTGCTCGATCTGTAGATCGGTAGTCGGACCGCCCGACACGCGGCGGCCGACCCCACGATAACGAAGACGATCGATGGTGCTGCAACCCGAACCCGCCCAACCATCGCACGCCGCCCCGCGCCCATCGCTCAGTCAGCTCAATCGGCGAGCCGGCAATGCGACAGCTTCAACCCCGGCAGCACCGGCGCATCGACATAGCCTTCGTTCACGCAACTGAACCGGAACGCCGCCGACGTGACGAACGGCTTGATCTCGCCGCCGGGGAATTTCGGCTTCAGCGCGTCCTGGTCGGCCACGTCGAAATGCGTGTCGAACTGCTCGCCGTCGGCCGTCAGCGCGCCGAAGTACGTGCCGCCCGGGTCGCTGCCCATCCGGATCACGGCGCCGACGAACGTGACGCGCTTGCCGTCGTATTTCGCCTTCGCGGCGGCCATGTCCTGCGTATACGCCTCGATCATCGCGCCGTAGTGCGCGTCGATCGCAGGTTCGGCGTTCGAAGCCGCACACGCGGCCTGGTGAACGCCCGTCAGCAGCGCGCAGGCCGCAAGCGCGGCCGCCGCGAACGGCGCGGAAATCTTCTTCAAGGGTGGTCTCCCGTCTAGCGTGGTGGTTGAAATGATCGAAGCCCGGCGCAACGCCGGCTGAATGCGCTTGCGTCGCTTTAATCGTTCGAATGGCGGTACACGGCTGCGATCACTTCGTCGCCCGCGCGGTCGTGCGCGGTGCGTGGCGTCGCGCCGAGCGCGACGTGACAGGAAGATGACATGGTGCGGCCCCCGGCTCTCTCGTTGAATTTCACTGCGTCTGATTTTGGCCGCTACGGTAGCAGACGGCCGACAGGCCGGCAACCCAGGGCCAAGCGTTGCCCGGTCGCCCCATTACAATTGCAAATGGTTCTCATTACATATATCATGCGCGTCCTGACGCAACGCAACGCCGCGGCCCGCGCCACGATCCTCAGCACTCCTCTTCCCGCCTCGATTCATGCCATCCCGTCGAACGCCCTGCCGTGTCCGGACCCCGCGTCCGTGGCACACGCGCCTGCCTGCCCTGCTCACCCTGTGCGCCGCGACCGGCGCGCATGCGGCCGGCGCCGAACCCGTTGCCCCCGCACCGGCTCCGGCGACCGCCGCCGAACACGAACTCCCGGCGATCAGCGTCAATGCATCGGCCACCGTCGATCCGACGATCGGCTATCAGCCGCGCACGACGAGCATCGCGGGCGGCGACGACCGTCCACTGAAGGAGATTCCGCAATCGGTCGCGGTGGTCAGCAGCAGCGTGATGCAGGACCAGCAGGCGCGCTCGCTCGACGACGTGCTCGGCAACATCAGCGGCGTCACGCAGACGAACACGCTCGGCGGCACGCGCGACGCGTTCATCAAGCGCGGCTTCGGGTCCAACAACGACGGCTCGGTGCTGGTCGACGGCGTGCGCACGCCGGTGCTGCACAGCTATCTCGCGACGATCGATCGCGTCGAAGTGCTGAAGGGCCCCGCTTCGCTGCTGTACGGGATGCAGGACCCGGGCGGCGTGATCAATCTCGTCACGCGCAAGCCGGAAGACACGTTCGGCGGTTCGATCTCCGCGTCGCGCACGAACCACGGCGGCAGCACCGCCCAGTTCGATCTCACGGGGCCGCTCGGCAAACCCGGCCAGATCGCGGGCGGCACGCTCGCATTCCGGCTGACCGGCGAATACGACACCAGCCGCTACTGGCGCAGCTTCGGCCGCGAACGCAATGCGCTGATCGCGCCCGCGCTGTCGTGGCACGACGCGAACACGTCGATCGACGTCAGCTACCAGTACGTCGACTACACGATGCCGTTCGACCGCGGCACCGTGCTCGTCAACGGCCAGCTCGATGATGCGCTGCGCTATCGCCGCTACGAGGAAGCGTGGTCGCAAAGCAGCGGCATCCAGGAAACGCTGCGTACGCGCATCGAGCACCGCTTCTCCGATGCATGGCGCGTACGCGCGACCTACGGCTGGGGCCGCGACCGTTACGACCAATACATCACCCGCGCCACCGCGTTCAACAGCAGGACCGGCGCGCTCACGCGCTCGTCCGATGCGAACCTCGGGCGCAACGATTCGGACCAGATCGCGACGCTCGGCCTGCTCGGCAACGTGACGCTCGCGGGCATGCAACACGCGATCTACGTCGGCGGCGAATACGAGCGGCAGCGCAGCTTCCGCGGCGACACGATCCGCGGCAAGGCGACGACGGGCTTCAATCTCTACGATCCCGCGTACGACCTGCTCGCGCCCGGCGGCGTGCCGAATCCGAAGCAGAGCGATTCGCGCTCGGTCGTGCATGCGTATTCGACGATCGTGCAGGACTCGGTGAAGATCACCGATCGCCTCACTGCGGTCGGCGGGCTGCGCTGGGAAAACTGGCAGCAGGAATCGGGGATGGGCCGGCCGTTCGTGTTCGCCGACCGCTCGCGCGGCAGCGTCTGGCTGCCGCAGTTCGGGCTCGCGTATGCGTTGACGCCGGCGCTGACCGCCTACGCGAACGTGAGCCGGTCGTTCAAGCCGAACGTCGCGTCGAACGTCGCGGCGCCGCTCGCGCCGGAATACGGCCGCGTGCTCGAGGCCGGGCTGAAGTTCAGCCTGAAGCCCGCGATCACGGGCACGCTCGCCGTCTACCAGATCGACAAGCGCAACGTCGCGGTCACGGTTGGCGACATCACGTCGACGATCGGCACCGCGCGCTCGCGCGGGATCGAGCTGGACGTCGCCGGGCAGATCACGCGCCACCTGAGCGTGATCGGCAGCTATGCGTATACGAACGCGAACGATCGCGACAGCAACACGCCGCTCGTCAACGTCGCGCGCCACACGAGCAGCTTGTTCGCGGTGTACGACACGGCCATCGCGAACCTGCCCGGGCGCTGGCGCTTCGGCGGCGGCGCGCGGCTCGTCGGCGCGCGGCCCGGCGACACCGCGAACAGCTTCTCGCTGCCCGGCTACGTGACCGTCGACGCGTTCGCGGCGTACGAAACGACGATCGGCAAGTTCCCGACCCGCTTCCAGCTCAACGTGAAGAACCTGCTCGACAAGACCTACTATCCGTCGAGCAGCAGCAACCTCATCGTCGCGGTCGGCGAGCCGCGGCTCGTCACGCTGACGACGACGGTATCGTTCTGACGGCCTGACGCGCTCACGGACGCCAGCGATACACGACGATGCTCGAGCCGTTGTAGTTGTCCTTCGTGATCACGTATTCGCCGGTCGAGCGCAGGTACGCCTGCACGCCGTACATCGAGTCGACGTCGTTGCCGACGTCCATCGCCGACGCGTTCGAGTTCGTCAGCGTCGTGACGAGCGCGCCGGTGTTCAGGTCGAATACGTCGATGTTCGGCACGGTGTGCACATAGCCGACGAACAGGTAGTGGCCGGCCGCCGCGATCGATTTCGGGTTCGCGCTCGTCAGGTTGATCACCGGGTTCGGGGTGCTCGTGTTGCCGTTCTTCCAGCCGCGATAGACCTCGATGTGCCCGTTCATCGCGGTCCAGTCCCAGTTGCCCGCGAGGCCCTGCGCGAGGATCATCGTGTCGCTGTCGGCCTGGTAGAGGATGCGCGTCACGGGCGCCACGCTGCTCGGCACGGCCGTCGTCACCGGCTTGCCCCATGACGGCTTGCCGGTCGCGTCGAAGCCCGTCATCGGGTAGCGCGTGATCACGTTGGAGCCGTTCAGTCCGGCCCACACGTCGCCGTTGCCGTCGATGTCGAAGCCGGCCGTCACCTGCAGCGTCGTGTTGAACGGCTTGCCGGGCAGCGAGCCGGCCGGAATCGCGATATAGCCGCTCGCGGTGTTGAAGTAATAGAAGTTGAAGTTGCCCGGATTCTGGCCCGACGCGACGAGGATCCGGTTGCCGCCGACGGTCACGAGCTGGCCGAAGTGCTGGCCGCGCTGATAGTCGTTCATGTCGAGGCGCGGGTCCTTCGGATAGGTGAACGGGTCGATCGTGTTCGCGACGAACGTGCCGCCCGCGGTGCCTGTGTACACGTTGTTGCCGCTGAAGAACAACGCGCCGTCGGTCGCGGGATCGGGCGCGGCGATGCCCTCGAAGTTCAGCGCCTGCAGCTTCCATTGCAGCGTGCCGACCGGGCTGTACGAATGCAGATCGGTGCTGCCGTTGCGGCCGAGATCCCAGCCGCCGCCCCACGCGTTGTTCAGCACGTACAGGTTGCCGGCCGCATCCTTGCCGAGCGCCGCGACGCGCGTGAAGCGCTTGTCGCCGACCTGCCCCTTGATGCCCGTCGTCGTGTCGAGATAGCCGCCCTGCACGCCGAACGTACCGACCTGCACCGGCATCCCGGGCAGCCCGCCGTACACCTTGATGTTCATGTCGGGCCCTTCGTCGCCCACCATCAACCGGCCCATCGGCGCATCGAAGTACAGCGACGCCGGCCGCGCGCCGGCCGCCATCTGGAGCGTGTTCATCGCCGCACCGGTCGCGCTGAACTGCGCGACGACGCCCGCGCTCTTGCGCGCGACCCACAGGTTGCCGGCCGCATCGAGCGCCAGCGCGCCGGGGCCCGTGACGCCGATGTCGCGCTGCCACACGCCGTCGGTCGTATAGACGCGCACGCGGTTGCCGTAGAAGTCGCTCACGTACAGCAGGTTGCCGCCCGTCGCGAGGCCCGTGATCACGTCCGCATACTGGATGCCCGTCCACGTGCTGACCGGGATGCGCAGGTCGCGCTGGTTCGTGCTGCGGTTGTAGCGACCCACCGAGCCGCTGCCGAACGTGCGGTTGTAGCCGAGCGCGACGAACAGCGACGTCGAATTGCCGGTGATCGCGCCGCCGTGGAATTCGTCGTGGATGCCGATCGTGCCGAGCGGCTGGCCGTTCTGGTAGATCGCGACGCCGCCCGCGTTCTCGTCCCAGCGCGACGCCGTGTAGATCACGCCTTCGGGCGCGACCCACATCGAGCGCGCGCCGTTGCCGACGTGCGAGGCCAGCGTGCCGTACGTGTTCGCGAGCCAGTCGGTCGAGTACTGCGCCTGCGCGTGGCTTGCCGGCGCCAGCAGCGCGATGCACATTCCGAGCAACGCCGCTCGGATTTGTTTCATTGACATGAATAATGCTCCCAGACGAACAATGGTCGACACTGTAAATCGCGGCGCATGAAATATTGGTGATTCCGGCAAATGCGCATTCGCCGTCCCCCGAATTATTCACTCCACGCCTTTTGGCGTCTGGCGCTTTTTCGTCAACGATCGAAAAATCTTCGAAACCGCGCCGCGACGACCTGCCAGCCGCACGATTCCGGCGCATTCCCCGGCACTTTCTTCCGGGTCATCCAATACAAATACGTCATTTTTTCTGACATGCCGTATTGCCTTTTCATCCCGGAATTCTTTTCGATTATTACAAATCGAAATTAAAATGAAAGAGAAAAATTATTGTGCGGCGCGATCGGCTTTTCGCGATTTCGGGCACGGAAGGGAAAACAGGAAGGAAAGAGGAATGCGGAGGGGAAGGCCGCGCGCCGGCCGTACCGGCACGCGGCGGCGATGTTCAGTTCGCCGGATCGAGCGTCGGGCCGTCCCAGCCGTCGACGTATTTCGGCAGCGCATCGACGACGTCGAGCACGCGTTGCCGGTAAAACAGGTGCATCGTCGGCTGCAGGTCGCCCGGCAATGGCCCGCCGTGCGCCCGCGCGGTCAGGCTGTTCGGCACGACACGCATGCCGAGCCGGTTCGTCCCGAACACGATCTCGCCGCACGCTGCGCACCACGTGCGCGCCATCGACTTCGACGGGTGCGGAAACGTCGCGTGGCCGCCGTCGATCGTCACCTGCTCCGGCGGCCATGCGGTCGCGGACAGCATCGGCGTGCCGTAGAAATCGCGGCAGGTCGCGCAATGACAGGTCGCCCGCGCGGCCGGCTAGCCGCGCAGCGTGACGGTCACGGCACCGCACAGGCAGCGCGCGGAAAGCGTTCGGGTCATGTCGTCTCCTCGAAAAGGGAGGCGACAGTATAGGAGCATGCATGCAACGGGGCTCACCTCGGCCGCGGGCCCCGTTGCACGCGCAACGACCGTGCGTCAGAACTTCTGGCGCAGCCCGAGGCTCACGATCGCCTGCGAGCGCGAATCGGACGAGTGACCGTTCGCCTTGTCGGACACCGATGCGGTCGCGGCCACCGGTCGGCCGAGCGCGTCGAGCGTCGTGCCGGACGCATGCTGGTACGCGCCGAGCAGATACACGCTGGTGCGCTTCGACAGGTCGTAGACGGCGCCGAGCGTGACGTTGTGATACTGCGCGCGGTTGTCGATGCCGTCGACGTCGCTGCCGCGCGTGTAGCTGTAGCCGGCGAACAGTTGCGTCTGCGGCTGCACGTTCCAGCGCGTGAACACGCCCGCGACGTTGAACGTCGCATGCCCGGAGAACAGCGACTGCGCGCCGCTGCGGTACTGCACGTTGCTGTAGTTCACCCCGACGACGGCCGGACCGAAGTCGTACGTCGCGCCGGTCGCGATCACCTGCTGCGACTGCGCGCTCGCATAGCCTTCGTTGATCGACGAATTGAACAGGCCGTCGTCGGTGCTCTGCCACTTGCCCGCCGTCGGATCGGTCGCGCCCGTCTTGCTGTTGTCCGAGCGCTCGTAGCCGACGCCCACGCGCAGCGGCCCGGCCGCGTACGCGGCGCCGACGCTCCACGTGTTGCGCTGCTTCATGCTGCCCGGCTGGCCGCCGAAGCCGTACAGTGCGCCGAACGTGAAGCCCGCGTAGTTCGCGCTCGTGTACTTGATCGAACTGTCGACGCGCGCGGTCTGGTCGAGATCGTCGATGTCGCCCGGGTGCGCGCCGAAGCCGCCGATGAACGACGACGGGCCGACCGGACTCACGAAGTCGTCGAGCGACGTGTATTGGCGGCCGAGCGTGATCGTGCCGTAGCGGTCGCTGCCGACGCCGACGAACGCCTGCCGGCCGAACTGGCGGCCGCCCTGGCCCGACGTGCCGTTGGTGATGTCGAAGCCGTTCTCGAGGACGAACAGCGCGCGCATCCCGCCGCCGAGACCCTCGGAACCCTTGATGCCCCAGCGGCTGCCGGACAGGTTGCCGGTCGTGAGCCCGACGCTCGAATGCCCGGTGTACGCGCCGGCCGAGCCGACCCGTTCGTTGCTGCGATAGGTCACGCCCGCGTCGACGATGCCGTACAGCGTGACGGAGCTTTGCGCGGCGGCGACACCGGCGAGCGAGAGCAGCAGCGGCGCTGCGATCAGTTGCTTGTTCATGGTTGGTTGTCTCCGGGCGGTGAACCCGTTGTTCTGGCTGGCTGTGGCGAGTAGCGCGCACGGACGCCGACATCCGCCGGCGGTGCGAGACCGGCGACGTCCGCGCGCGACGACGGGCGGGCATGCCCGCTGCGGCCGGTATGGTAGTTGGAACCGGTTCCTTTCCAAAGCGGAATAATGACAACAGTTTCTTGTCAAAATTGAGATAGTCTGAGACCGGCCGGGAGCGCGGTCGCCGCGCCTGTACAGCGCGGGGCGACGCGGACGATAATCGGCTGCGCGCCTTCAACCGGGAACTCCTTCATGCGTGAAACGACCCTGCTGATCTTCGCCGCTGTCGCGTTCGTCGGCATCGCGACGCCCGGCCCGACCGTGCTGCTCGCGCTGACCAACGGCTCGCGCTACGGCGTGCGCCGCGCGGCCTACGGTTTCGCGGGCGCGATGCTGTCCGACTTCGTGCTGATCGTCGCGGTCGCGCTCGGCCTCGGCGCGCTGCTGATGGCGTCGGCGTTCTGGTTCTCGGTCGTGAAGTGGCTCGGCGCCGCCTATCTCGCGTATGTCGGCATCCGGCTGCTGATGTCGAAGGGATCGCTCGATGTCGCGGCGGCGCAGCGCGGCGCGGGTACGGCGTCCGAACGCAACGCGTCGATCTTCGCGAAAAGCTTCCTGACCGCGGTGACGAACCCGAAGGGTTATCTGTTCTTCTCCGCGTTCCTGCCGCAGTTCCTCGATCCATCCGCGCCGCTCGCGCCGCAGTACGTCGCGCTCGCCCTCACGTTCGCGCTGCTCGACGGCGTCGTGATGTTCGGCTACGCGCTGCTCGGCGCACGCGCGGTGCGGCTGCTGAAGCGCTCGGGCGCGCTGTGGCTCGAACGCACGTGCGGCGCGATGCTGCTCGCGCTCGCCGGTTCGCTCGCGCTGTACCGGCGCCATGCCGCGTAGGCGCCCGGTTCGATGAGAGTCGCCGCGCCGCCGGGCGCCGGATTCCCCGGCCTGTCGCTCCGGCAACTCGAACGCGCGGACCTCGACGCGTGGTACGCGTACCTGTCGAACCCCGACGTTTTCCGCCACACGAGCTGGAACCTGCGCTCGCCCGACGATCTGCTGCCGCTGTTCGACAACATCGAATCGACCGATCCCGATTCGATCCGGCGTCTCGCGATCGTCGACACCGCTTCGGGCGCACTCGCCGGGACGGTCGGGTTGCATACGGTGTCCACCGTGAACCGTTCGGCGGAGATCGCGTACGACCTCGCGCCATCGCACTGGGGGCGCGGCATCGCGAGCGCGGTGTGCGACGCCGTCACCGCGTGGGCATTCGACGAAGGCGGCTTCAACCGCATGCAGGCCGTCGTGCTGACCCGCAACGCGGGCTCCGCGCGCGTGCTGCAGAAGTGCGGCTACCGCTACGAAGGGCTGCTGCGCGCCTACAAGATGGTGCGCGGCACGCCGGGCGATTTCGCGATGTACGCGCGGCTCGCGACCGACTGACGCGCCACCGCGCCGCGCGTCACGCGCCGATGCCGCGACGCAATTGGACGCCCCGCGCCGAATTGGCGACAATCGCCGTTCCCCACATCGCCTTGCCGCCATGAAAATCGCCGCGCTGTCCGACATCCACGGCAATCTCGCCGCGCTCGACGCGGTGCTCGACGACGTCCGCCGCCGCGGCGCCGACGTGATCGTCAACCTCGGCGACATCCTGTCGGGCGCGCTCCATCCGGCCGAGACGGCCGATCGCCTGATCGCGCTCGACCTGCCGACCATCAAGGGCAATCATGAACGGCAACTGCTGACGCACGAGCGCGACGCGATGGGACTGTCGGATCGCTGGGCGCATGACACGCTGCGCGCCGACCACCGCACGTGGATCGCCGCGCTGCCCGAACGCCTGACGCTCGACGGCGACGTGCTGATGGTGCACGGCACGCCGGCCAGCGACCTCGTCTATTTCCTCGAAACCGTCACGCCCGACGGCTGCCGCGCGGCCACGCCCGACGAAATCGCGCAACGCGCCGGCGACACGGCGGCCTCGCTGATCCTGTGCGGCCACACGCACGTGCCGCGCACCGCGAAGCTCGACGACGGCCGGCTGATCGTCAATCCGGGCAGCGTCGGGCTGCAGGCGTACGCGGACGGCCTGCCGCATCCGCACCGCATCGAGACGGGCTCGCCGCATGCGCGCTACGCGACGGTGTCGCGCACGGCGGCCGGCTGGAACGTCGAATTCCATGCGGTCGAATACGACTGGCACACGGCCGCCGCGATCGCGGCGTCGCGCGGACGCGACGACTGGGCGGTCGCGCTGCGCACCGGCCGCTGCTGACGCGCGCGTCCCGGCTCGTCATCCGCCCCTCGCGCGGCTTCGACGCCTGCAACACCAGCGCATCACCCCGCGTTCCTCAGCGTCAGCCGCGCTTCGAGCCCGCCGCCGTCCGTCCGGTTGTTCAGCGTGAGCGTGCCGCCCATCGCAAGCGCGAGTTGCCGCGCGATCGCGAGGCCGAGCCCCGTGCCGCCCGTATCGCGATTGCGCGACGTCTCCACGCGCCTGAACGGCTCGAACACCGCGTCGAGCTGATCGTCCGGAATGCCGGGCCCGCGGTCGAGCACCGCGATCACCGCGCCGCCGTCCGGCGCCGCCCGCACGTCGATCTCGGCCGTGCCCGCGAACTTCAGTGCGTTGTCGACGAGGTTGCCGACGATGCGGCGCAGCGCCTTCGGCCGCGTGACGAGCGCGAGCGGCGCATGGCTGTGCAGCGCGACGTCCTGCCCCGCATCCGTGTAGTCGTACACGATGCTGTCGAGCAGCGCATCGAGATCGATGCGGCGCGCGGCTTCCTCGGTGCCGTGCAGCGTGCGCGCATACGCGACGCCCTCCTTCACCAGATGCTCCATCTCCAGCAGGTCCTGGCGCAGCTTCGCGCCCTGCGTGTCGTCGTCCATCACGTCGACGCGCAGCCGCATCCGCGTGATCGGCGTCTGCAGATCGTGCGAGATCGACGCGAGGATCTGCATGCGTTCGGCCATGTACTGCGCGATGCGGTCCTGCATCGCGTTGAACGCCCGCGCGGCGCGCGCGACTTCCGACGGCCCGTCTTCGTTCAGCCGCTCGCCCTTCAGGTCCGGCCCGAGCGCGTCGGCGGCCTGCGCGAGCTGCTTGAGCGGCCGCGTCGCGAGCCGCACCGCGAGCCAGCAGCACGCGGCCAGCACCGCGAGCTGCACCACGAGCACGGCCGGCAGCCAGCCCGACAGCGGCACCGTCGACATCGGATGGATGTCGATCGTCAGCGGCGAGCCGTCGGTCAGCCGCAGATGCACCTGCAGATGTTCGCTGTCGCCGGGGATCGAATTCGCGGTCAGCGGATAGTCGCCGCCGATGCCGTCCGAGATCGAGCGCTCGACGCGCGCCGACAGCCGCGCTTCCGGCGGCGTGCCGGTTTGCCCGGGCCCGAGGATGAACGCATAGCTGCGCCGCGCAAGGCGCGGCAGCCACGCAGCGCGCTCGGCGGGCGGCAGATGGTCGAGCAGTGCGACCGAGCTGGCGACCTCGCGCTCGATGTAGCCCATCATCAGGTTCGTGGTCGCCTGGTCGCGCTCGGTCACGGTGAGCCAGAACGACAGCGTCTGCGCGAGCGCGAGGCCCACGCACAGGATCAGCGCGAGCCGCGCGAACAGCGAACGCGGCCAATGCCACGGCGTGCGCGCGCTCATGGCGTACCGTCGACGGCGGTGACGGTCGACGAGAACACGTAGCCCTCGTTGCGCAGCGTCTTGATGTAGCGCGGTTCGCGCGCGCCGTCGCGCAGACGCTGGCGCAACCGGCTCACGAGCAGGTCGATCGAGCGGTCGAACGGGTCGGACTGCCGCCCTTGCGTGAGATTCAGCAACTGGTCGCGCGTCAGCACGCGCTGCGGGTTGTCGAGAAACACGCGCAGCAGCCGGTATTCGGCGCCGCTGAGCGCGACCAGCGTCCCTTCGGCGTCGAGCAGGTGGCGCCCGGTCGTGTCGAGTTGCCATTCGCCGAACGCGAGCAGCGCGGCCGTTTCCGTCACCTGCATGCCGGGCGGCAGCATGCGCGCGCGGCGCAGCACCGAGCGGATCCGCGCGAGCAGCTCGCGCACCGCGAACGGCTTGGCCAGGTAGTCGTCGGCGCCCATCTCGAGGCCGATGATGCGGTCGGTTTCCTCGCCGCGTGCGGTCAGCATCAGCACCGGCACCGTGCGGAACTTGCCGGCGCGCAGGTCGCGGCACAGCGTCAGGCCGTCCTCGCCGGGCAGCATCAGGTCGAGCACGATCAGGTCGGGCGCGCCGTCGTCCAGCACGTTGCGCATCTCTCGGCCGTTCGCGGCGAGCGACACGCGCATGCCGTTTTTCTCGAGGTAGTCCGCGATCAGTTCGCGGATCGCGCGATCGTCGTCGACGATCAGCACGTGGTCGATCTTGTCCATGAGTCGGGGGCGGTATCGGGGTTCGGGCGGGCGATGTCCGCTTTTATACCGCACGGCGGGCACGCGTTTGTATCCCAATGTATCGCGCAACCGCGACGACACACAACATTGCACACGCGCGACGGGCCGGACACATCGCAGATACGTCGGCGCCGCCTAATGGGGCCTGTCGAAACACGTCGGGCCGCCGCCCTCGCGCCGCGGCCCCAAAGATCAGGAGAACGCCATGCTGCCCCGACTCAAGACCGCCGCCCTCGTCCTCGCCCTCGCCGCCACGGCCGGGCTCGCCGCGTTCGCCGGCACCCGCGACGACGCAGGCATCCAGGCGTCGCCGGCCGGCATGGCGGCGCCCGCTTTCACCGGCATCGACCGCTGGCACAACAGCCCGCCGCTGACGCTCGACCAGTTGCGCGGCAAGGTCGTGCTCGTCGATTTCTGGACGTACTCGTGCATCAACTGCATTCATACGATCCCGTACGTGAACGACTGGTATCGGAAATATCGCGACCAGGGGCTCGTCGTGGTCGGCGTGCATACGCCGGAATACCCGTTCGAACGCGACGCGAAGAACGTCGCCGATGCGATCAAGCGCTTCGACATCCGCTATCCGGTCGCGCAGGACAACCACTACGACACGTGGCGCGCGTACGGCAACCAGTACTGGCCCGCGCTGTACCTGATCGATGCGAACGGCAAGATCGTCTATACGCGGTATGGCGAGGGCGGATACGACAAGACGGAGGCAGCGATTCGGAGCGCCCTCGCGCAGGCGGGCGAAGAGGCGAAGGGTTCGACGCGCACGCAGTGACCGGTGCGGCGTGCGGGCGCGATGCTCGCCCGCACGCCGTGGCTCTCATACGCTCAAGTGCGCTTCGCGTCGGCTTCGGCCAGCATCGCTTCCCCGATCGCGCGCTTCCCGTCCGCGACCAGCGCTTCGCCGGCGCCGCGGATATCGGCCTCGGCCTTGTTCTGCCCGAGCTTGCGCTTGCCGACGAACCGCGTGATCTCGATCTGCAGCCCGACGATCGATTGCAGCATCGTGTCGATATAGTCCTTCGGCGCGTCGCCCATCTTCCACGGCACCGGCTGCGACGCCTCGTGCGTGCGCGTCAGCCGTGCGACCACGCCGCGCACGAACTTCTCGTCGTCGCGCACCGTGATGCGGCCGTACGCATGCACGACGCGGTAGTTCCACGTCGGCACCTGCCGGTGCGCGACGTGCTTGCTCGGATACCCGTTCGGCGAAATGTACGCGTCGCCGGCGCGGAAGATCACGAGCACCTCGTCGCCGTCCGCGACGTCCTGCCAGACCGGATTCGCGCGCGCGACGTGCGCATGCAGTTCGCCGAGCCCGCCGTCGTCGGGCATCAGCTCGAACGGAAGGTGGTTCGCGTCGAGCCCGCTCCTGCCGTGCGTGATCAGGCTGCCGAACGGGTGCTGCACGATCAGTTCGCGCAGCACGTCGGGATTGGGTTCGTTGAAATCGGCGGGGACGTACATGTCGGCTCCACAGTCGTGCGGGGTGGGAATGGGTGCGGGCGTTGGCCCGTCATGCGTCGATTGTGAGCCGAAACTGGTTTATTCTGTAGAGCCGGTTTGACACAATTTTAGAAGACCAGAATCATGGCAAGAACGGCCCGGATCGTCGAAATCCCGTCGCTCGGCACGCTCGACCGCGCGGCCGGCGACCTGAGCCGCCAGCTCGCGCAGGCGCTGCGCGACGCGGTGCGCAGCGGCGACGTCCGGCCCGGCGACGCGCTGCCGTCCACGCGGTTGCTGGCGGCATCGCTGCAGGTCGCCCGCGGTACCGTCGTCGACGCGTATGCGCAACTCATCGCCGAAGGCTTTCTCGAATCGCGCGGCGGCGCGGGCACGCGGGTCGCGAACGCACTCGCGGAACCGCCGCCCGTCGACGAACCCGCTCCCGCTGACAGCCGCCAGCACCCGGCGCGCGACGGCCTGCCCGAGCCGGCCGCCACCTTCGCGCGGATCGCCCGCGAATTCAGTCCGCTGCCGGCCATGCCGTTCGCGATCTCGGTGCCGGTCGGCCTCACCGCGCCCGACGACATCTGGCGCCGGCTCGGCAATCGCCTGCGCGCCCGCGGCGCCGGCGCGCCGTCCGGCTATGCCGACCCGCAAGGCGCGCTGCCGCTGCGCGAAGCGATCGCCGATTACGTGCGCCGGTCGCGCTCGGTGCGCTGCGATGCGAGCCAGGTCGTGATCACGAGCGGCACGCAGCAAGGGCTGCATCTCGCGAGCCAGGTGCTGCTCGGCGCAAACGACCGCGCGTGGGTCGAGAATCCGGCCTATCGCGGCATCACCGCGCTGCTCGACAGCACCGGGCGACGCGATGCGATGGTGCGCGTGCCGGTCGACGCGGACGGCCTCGACGTCGACGCCGGCATCCGCGTCGCCCCCGATGCGCGCGCCGCATTCGTCACGCCGTCGCACCAGTACCCGCTCGGCATGCCGTTGAGCATGGCGCGGCGCAATGCGCTGCTGGCATGGGCGCGCGCGCATCGCGCCTGGGTCGTCGAAGACGACTACGACAGCGAATTGCGCTACGAAGGCTATCCGTTCCCGTCGCTGCAAGGTCTCGCGCCCGACCGCGTGATCTATCTCGGCACCTTCAGCAAGATCCTGTTTCCGTCGCTGCGGCTCGGCTACGTGATCGCCCCCGACGATCTCGTACCCGCGTTCTGCGGCGCGCGCGTGCTGATGGACCGCCATGCGCCCACCGCCGACCAGCACGTGCTCGCCGCGTTCATCGCCGAAGGTCATCTCGATCGCCACATCCGTCGCGTGCGCGGCGTCTATGCGGAACAGCGCGCGCTGCTGATCGCCACGCTCGGCGCGCGCCTGCCGCGCGAACGCGCGTGGGTACAGCCGGGCGACCAGGGGATGCACGTCGTGCTGTGGCTCGCGCAAGGGATCGACGATCTCGACGTGGTCGCGCGCGCCGCCCGGGCCGGTGTCGCGGTGCGTGCGGTGTCGCCGATGTTCGCGCCCGGCACGGCGCGCGCCGGGCTCGTGCTCGGCTTCGGCGGGTTCGACCGCGCGCAGATGGAAGCGGCCGCGCAGCGGCTCGCGGACGTCGTTTCGTCGGCGGAATAGCGGCCCCGCGCGCGGTAAAAGGTTCGCGGCGGGCAACAAACGTAATCGTCTGTAAATCCTGCAAGCAAACGGTAATGCCGTTCAGTTAAGCGACCGAAGGGCATTTTTGTTTTGTGGAAGGAGTGGTTGTAAACGTTGCGCTGAGA
>NZ_JAGIQD010000023.1:0-101666 GCF_017815045.1 Burkholderia sp. CpTa8-5 | reverse complement strand
GTCGGTCAGCATCGCGCCGAAAAGTTAACATCTCAGCGCAACGTTTACAACCACTCCTTCCACAAAACAAAAATGCCGTTCGGTCGCTTAACTGAACGGCATTACCGCAATCGCGGGGCTTTTTTTGTCTGGCGAAACCGGCGCCGGCGCCGGAAGGAACCTGGCCGCCGGCGCGGCTTACGCCTGCCGCTGCAGCCCGTCCACGTCCTTCGCGGGCGCCGGCCGGTAGCCGAGCGATTCCGAGATGGTGAGCGCCGTCCGGCTCAACTGGCCGAGCCACGCGTCCTGCAGCCGGTCGGCCGGCGCCGACAGCGACAGCCCCGCGACGAGCTTGCCCGAATCGTCGTAGATGCCGGCCGCGATGCAGCGCACGCCGAGTTCGAGTTCTTCATTGTCGCGCGCGCACGATTGCTGGCGGACGATCGTCAGCTCGCGCTCGAGCTTCGCGATATCGGTGATGCTGTTCTGCGTATGGCCGGACAGTCCCGTGCGCGTCGCATACGCACGCACGCGCGACGTTTCGTCGGCCGCGAGGAACAGCTTGCCGACCGACGTGAGGTGCAGCGGCGCGCGGCCGCCGATCGCGCGGACGACCTGCATTCCCGAGCGCTCCGAATACGCGCGCTCGATATAGACGATCTCGTCGCCCTGGCGCACCGACAGGTTCACGGTCTGCCCGGTGAGGCGGTGCAGCTCGCGCATCGGCATCAGCGCCGCGTCGCGCACAGACAGGCGCGCCTTCACGAGATTGCCGAGCTCGAGCAACCGCATGCCGAGGCGGTAGGTGCCGGGATCGGAGCGGTCGACGAGGCGGCAGGTCACCATGTCGTTGAGGATGCGGTGCGCGGTCGACGGGTGCAACTCCGTGCGCTGCGCAAGTTCCTTCAGGCTGACGGGGTCGCTGTGCGCGGCGAGCGCGTCCAGCAACCGCATCATGCGTTCGATCACCTGGATCGACGTTTTTGAATCCGGGGTGGGTTGGCTCATGTCGGGGGAGGAATCGGTTGACGCGTCAAGCGGTGTTGGATCGATTGTATCTCGTATCGTGAAAAAAGCGAACGCCGTTCGAGGAAGTCCTCGTTTCGCGCACCGCGGGCTTGCGCGCGGGCCGGCGTTGGTCTTGCCGGACAAACGTCGGATAATGAGAGCCGTTTTCTCGAAGGAGCACGTATGCGAGTCGGTTTGTTCGTCACCTGCCTGGTCGACCTGATGCGCCCCGAAATCGGTTTTTCGGCGCTCAAGCTGATTCGCGACGCCGGCTACGAGGTGATCGTGCCGCCTACGCAGACCTGCTGCGGCCAGCCCGCCTACAACTCGGGCGACCGCGCGCTCGCACGCGACCTCGCGGAAAAGACGCTGCGCGAGTTCGAGTCATTCGATTACGTCGTCGCGCCGTCCGGTTCGTGTGGCGGGATGATCCGCGCGCACTACGGCGACCTGTTCCGCGACGATCCCGAGCTGATGGGGCGCTACACGCGGTTCCAGCAGGAAGTTTACGAACTGACCGATTTCCTCGCGAACGTCGCGAAGGTGTCGCTCGCGCCGGGCGAATTCGCCGGGCCGGTCACCTATCACGATTCGTGCTCGGGCCTGCGCGAGCTCGGCGTGAAGGAGCAGCCGCGCGCGCTGCTCGCACAGCGCGGCGTGGCCGTCGCCGAGATGAAGGACTGCGAGCACTGTTGCGGCTTCGGCGGCACCTTCTCGGTGAAATACGGCGACATCTCGGCGGCCATCGCGGACGAAAAATGCGCGAACGTGCGCGCGTCGGGCGCGGGCACGGTGGTGCTCGGCGATCTCGGCTGCATGCTGAACATCGAAGGGCGGTTGCGCCGCACCGGCGACCGCGACACGCGCGTGCTGCACGTCGCGCAAGTGCTGGCGGGCGACGTCTGACGCCCGGTTCCGCTCACTTTTTCCCCGATACCGCGATGCAAGTCCAATCGATGCATTTCAAGGCGCGCGCCGGCCAGAAGCTGGCCGACCAGCGCCTGCAGCAGAACCTGAAGAAGCTGTCGACGAAGTTCGTGTCCGCGCGCGCCGACGCGATGACCCTGATCGACTTTCCGGCCACGCGCGCCGCGCTGAAGGCGCGCCGCAACCGCGCGCTCGAGAATCTCGATGTGTGGCTCGAGGCGTTCGAGCGCGAGGCGACGCGGCGCGGCACGACGGTGCTCTTCGCCGAAACGACTGCGGACGCCGCGCGGCTCGTGGCCGACATCGCGCGCCGGCACGACGTGAAGAAGGTCATCAAGACCAAGTCGATGGTGTCCGAGGAAATGCGCCTGAACGCGGTGCTCGCCGAGATGGGCGTGCAGTCGATCGAGACCGATCTCGGCGAATACATCCTGCAGATCAACGACAACGAGCCGCCGAGCCACATCATTGCGCCCGTCGTGCACAAGGACAAGGACGAGATCGCCGACCTGTTCGCGCGCACGCATGGGCGCGAGCGGCTCACCGAGATCCCGGACATGACGCGCGAGGCGCGCGAGGTGCTGCGCCCGCATTTCATGTCGGCCGACATGGGCGTGACGGGCGGCAACTTCGTGATCGCGGAAACGGGTTCGGTCGCGATCGTGACGAACGAAGGGAACGAGGGCATGTGCACGGTGATGCCGCGCGTGCATGTCGCGGTGACGGGCATCGAGAAGGTGTTGCCGACCCTCGAGGATCTCGCGACCGCGATGCGGCTGCTGCCGCGTTCCGCGACCGGGCAGAAGACGTCGAACTATTTCTCGCTGCTGACCGGGCCGCGCGGGCCCGGCGACGAGGACGGCCCCGAGCACAACTACGTGGTGCTCGTGGACGGCGGCCGCACGGGCCTGATCGGCGGCGAATTCCAGGAGATGCTGCGCTGCATCCGCTGCGGCGCGTGCATGAACCATTGCCCGGTGTACCAGAAGGTCGGCGGTCATGCGTACGGTTGGGTCTATCCGGGGCCGATGGGATCGGTGCTGACGCCGAGCTACGTCGGGCTCGACCGCACGCTCGACCTGCCGCAGGCGGCGACGCTGTGCGGCGAATGCGACAGCGTGTGCCCGGCCGGGATTCCGTTGTCGCACCTGTTGCGCACGTTGCGCGAGAAGCAGGTCGAGCGCCACCTGCGACCGTGGCGCGAACGCGCGGCGCTCGCCGCGTGGGGGTTCTTCGCCCGACGCCCGATGCTGTATGCGCTGACGACCAAGCTCGCGGTGCGCGTCCTCGAACGGCTGGGCGGCGACGGCGGCATGCTGCGGCGCCTGCCGATGATGGGCGGCTGGATGGATACGCGCGACCTTCCGACGCCGACCGGGCGCACGTTCCGCGAGCTGTACGCGGCGTCGCAAAGTCACCTCGGCTGACACTGTTCAGCGAGCGGCAACAGTGCGTTCGCTATTTGCATATTTATCTTGATAGATGCGATCTATAGAATCTCGTCTGTAGTCCCCGGAATCGGGTTTCGGGGTACGAGGTCAACGAGGTCCGCATCATGAAAAAGACAATATCGATGTACTGGCCGCTGGCAATCGTGGTTCCGCTGGCAGCGGTTGCCTATCTGCATGCGATGGCCGATGCGCCGTCGCGCGGCCCGCTCGCGGTTCACCAGGCGTCCGCCGAACTGGCGCGCGCGGTGTCGTTCGGGCTGGTCGGCGACGCGGCGCAGCCGCTGCCCGCGGCATCCGGCGACATGGCGCTCGCTGCGCCGAAGGCGTTGTAACGCATGACGCCGTCGCTTCGCGCGGCGGCGTGATGTCGGCCGCCTTTGTATAATGGCGTGTTCTTCTCCCACGCGGTGCGCCGCGGCTTTTCGATAGTGCGATGACCCGCGTTGCGATCTGTTTCGTCTGTCTCGGCAACATCTGCCGTTCGCCCACCGCGGAGGGCGTGATGCGCCACCAGGTCGATGCGGCCGCGCTGGCCGACCGGATCGCGATCGATTCGGCCGGCACTGGCGACTGGCACGTCGGCGAGCCGCCCGATACGCGTGCGCAGGCGGCAGCCCGCAGCCGCGGCTACGATCTGTCGGCGCTGCGCGCGCGGCAGGTGAGCGCGGCGGATTTCGAGCGGTTCGATCTGCTGCTCGCGATGGACGAAGCGAATCTCGCCGAGCTGCGCCGTCGCTGTCCGCCGCAGCATCGCGACAAGGTGCGCCTGCTGATGGAATTCGCGCCGGGCGCGACCGAGACCGAAGTGGCCGATCCGTATTTCGGCGGCGCGCAGGGCTTCGAGCAGGTGCTCGACCAGGTCGAGCGCGCGTGCGCGGGCCTGCTGGAGACGCTCCGCGCACGCACGGCGCACTGACCGCGCGATATTCAGCGGTCTGCGAATACCCTTTCACAGACATGGATACTTGACTAAAAACGTCAAATATTTATACTTGACCAAAATCGTCAAGATTGCAGTCCCCTAGACACCATGAGACTCACCACCAAAGGCCGTTTCGCCGTCACGGCGATGATTGACTTGGCACTGCGCCAGGAGCAGGGCCCGGTGACGCTTGCAGGCATCAGCCAGCGCCAGCGGATTTCGCTCTCGTATCTCGAACAGCTGTTCGGCAAGCTGCGCAGGCATGAAATCGTCGAATCCGTGCGCGGCCCGGGCGGCGGCTACAACCTCGCGCGTCGCGCGCAGGACGTCACCGTCGCCGACATCATCATCGCGGTCGATGAACCGCTCGACGCCACGCAGTGCGGCGGCAAAGGCACGTGCGACGGCTCGAAGCAGCCCGACGGCCATTGCATGACGCACGAGCTGTGGTCGACGCTGAACCAGAAGATGGTCGAATACCTCGATTCGGTGTCGCTGCAGGATCTCGTCGATCAGCAGCGCGCACGCGAGGGCGCCCCTGCGGTGCTGCGCGACCGTCGCGCGCCGGAGCCCGTCGCCGCACCGGCCGAGCCCGTGCGCACGATGCCGCTCGGCCCCAATTCGGTGTTCAACATCGCGAGTTCGTGAGCGCGAAGGCGCCCGCCAACCCCCATAACGCACATAGTCCCTGCACAGAATACCCGGAGCGACAGATGACCCAAGAGACTCTCCACCTGCCCATCTATATGGATTACAGCGCGACGACGCCCGTCGATCCGCGCGTGGTCGACAAGATGGTGCCGTACCTGCGCGAGCAGTTCGGCAACCCGGCGTCGCGCAGCCACGCTTACGGCTGGGACGCGGAGCGTGCGGTCGAGGAAGCGCGCGAACAGGTGGCCGCACTCGTGAACGCCGATCCGCGCGAGATCATCTGGACGTCGGGCGCCACCGAGTCGGACAACCTCGCGATCAAGGGCGCCGCGAACTTCTACAAGGGCAAGGGCAAGCACATCATCACGGTGAAGACCGAGCACAAGGCCGTGCTCGACACGTGCCGCGAGCTCGAGCGCGACGGTTTCGAAGTCACCTACCTCGACGTGAAGGACGACGGCCTGATCGACCTCGACGTGTTCAAGGCCGCGCTGCGCCCGGACACGATCCTCGTGTCGGTGATGCACGTGAACAACGAGATCGGCGTGATCCAGGACATCGAGACGATCGGTGAAATCTGCCGCGAGAAGGGCATCGTGTTCCACGTCGATGCCGCGCAGTCGACCGGCAAGGTCGCGATCGACCTCGCGAAGCTGAAGGTCGACCTGATGTCGTTCTCGGCGCACAAGACCTACGGCCCGAAGGGCATCGGCGCGCTGTATGTGCGCCGCAAGCCGCGCGTGCGCATCGAAGCGCAGATGCACGGCGGCGGTCACGAGCGCGGGATGCGGTCGGGCACGTTGGCGACGCACCAGATCGTCGGCATGGGCGAGGCGTTCCGCATCGCGCGCGAGGAAATGGCGACCGAGAACGAGCGCATCCGCATGCTGCGGGACAAGCTGCTGCGCGGCCTGTCGCAGATCGAGGAAACCTACGTGAACGGCGACATGGATCGCCGTGTCCCGCACAACCTGAACATCAGCTTCAACTTCGTCGAAGGCGAGTCGCTGATCATGGCGATCAAGGACGTTGCGGTGTCGTCGGGCTCCGCATGCACGTCCGCGTCGCTGGAGCCGTCGTACGTGCTGCGTGCGCTCGGCCGCAACGACGAACTCGCGCACAGCTCGATCCGCTTCACGGTCGGCCGCTTCACGACGGAGCAGGAAGTCGACTTCGTGGTCGATCTGCTGAACAGCAAGATCGCGAAGCTGCGCGAACTGTCGCCGCTCTGGGAAATGCACCAGGAAGGCATCGATCTGTCGACGATCGAATGGGCCGCGCACTGATACCGCATTGAATGCAACCGCGGGCGGATTGACGCACGCAGACGTAACGAGTCAAGGAGTCTGAGTCATGTCTTACAGCAACAAGGTTCTGGATCACTACGAAAACCCGCGCAACGTCGGTTCGTTCGCGAAGGACGACGACACGGTCGGCACGGGCATGGTCGGCGCGCCGGCATGCGGCGACGTGATGAAGCTGCAGATCCGCGTCGGCGCGGACGGCGTGATCGAAGACGCGAAGTTCAAGACCTACGGTTGCGGTTCTGCGATCGCATCGAGCTCGCTCGTCACCGAATGGGTGAAGGGCAAGACGCTCGACGAGGCACTGTCGATCAAGAACACGCAGATCGCCGAGGAACTCGCGCTGCCGCCGGTGAAGATTCACTGCTCGATCCTCGCGGAAGACGCGATCAAGGCAGCCGTGGCCGACTACAAGAAGCGCCACGACACCAAGGAAAGCGATCAGGCAGCAGCCTGAACGGCATCGAGCGGCTAGGGAAGGGAACGCGGCGGGCCCCGGCGGCGCGCCGCGGCAAGGACATCATGGCAATTACACTGACCGAAAAAGCAGCACAGCACGTGCAGAAATACCTCGTCCGTCGCGGCAAGGGTGTGGGCCTGCGGCTTGGCGTTCGCACGACCGGGTGCTCGGGGCTCGCGTACAAGCTCGAGTATGTCGACGAGCTGGCTCCCGAGGATCAGGTGTTCGAGAGCCATGGCGTGAAGGTCGTCGTCGATCCGAAGAGCCTCGCCTATATCGACGGCACCGAGCTCGACTTCGCCCGTGAAGGCCTGAACGAAGGGTTCAAGTTCAACAACCCGAACGTGAAGGACGAGTGCGGGTGCGGGGAATCGTTCCGCGTGTGACGCGGCTCCCTCCGCGCGACGCGGGCAACAGGCGGCACGGGCCGCCTTTTTAATGTGCGGCGTTTGCCGCGCGACGAACCGGAATTGAACGCGACGATGGTTTCGCTCAAAGACAGCCATTTCGACCTGTTTCACCTGCCGGCGCAATTCGCGCTCGACGAGGCGGCGCTCGACGCCGCCTATCGGACGGTGCAGACGCAGGTGCATCCGGACCGCTTCGCAGCGGCCGGCGATGCGCAAAAACGCATCGCGATGCAATGGGCGACGCGCGCGAACGAGGCGTACCGCACGCTGCGCGATCCGCTGAAGCGCGCGTCCTATCTGCTGTCGCTGCGCGGCGTCGACATCGGCGCGGAAAACAACACGGCGATGGAGCCCGCCTTCCTGATGCAGCAGATGGAATGGCGCGAGGGCATCGAGGACGCCGCGGCCGCCCGCAACGTCGACGCGCTCGATGCATTGCTCGCCGAGTTGCGCGACGAGAAGCGCGTGCGCGTCGAGCGCCTCGGCACGCTGCTCGACAGCGGCGCCGACCAGGCAGCCGCGGAAGCCGTGCGTCAGCTGATGTTCATCGAACGGGTCGCGTCGGAAGTGGGCGCGCAGATCGAGCGCCTCGAAACTTAACCGCGTGCCTGGCGGCACGCGCAGCAAACGGGCCGAGCGCCCGAACGAACCAAGATGGCTTTACTGCAAATTTCCGAACCGGGCATGGCGCCGGCGCCGCACCAGCGGCGACTCGCCGTCGGGATCGATCTCGGCACGACGAACTCGCTCGTCGCCGCCGTGCGCAACAGCGTGCCCGAAGTCCTGCCGGACGAAGCGGGCCGCGTGCTGCTGCCGTCGGTGGTCCGTTACCTCGAGAAGGGCGGCCGCCGCATCGGCCACGAAGCGAAGGCGCAGGCCGCGACCGATCCGCGCAACACGATCGTGTCGGTCAAGCGCTTCATGGGCCGCGGCAAGGCCGAGGTCGAAGGCGCGGCGAACGCGCCGTACGAATTCGTCGACGCGCCGGGCATGGTGCAGATCCGCACGATCGACGGCGTGAAGAGCCCGGTCGAAGTGTCGGCCGAGATTCTCGCGACGCTGCGTTATCGCGCCGAGGATTCGCTCGGCGACGATCTGGTCGGCGCGGTGATCACGGTGCCCGCGTACTTCGACGACGCACAGCGCCAGGCGACCAAGGATGCCGCGCGCCTCGCGGGCCTCAACGTGCTGCGCCTGCTGAACGAACCGACCGCCGCGGCGATCGCCTATGGTCTCGACAACGCGGCCGAAGGCCTTTATGCGGTGTACGACCTCGGCGGCGGCACGTTCGACCTGTCGATCCTGAAGCTGACGAAGGGCGTGTTCGAGGTGCTGGCCGCGGGCGGCGATTCCGCGCTCGGCGGCGACGATTTCGACCACGCGCTGTTCGGTCACGTGCTCGCGCAGGCCGGTATCGACGCGAAGACGCTCGCGCCCGAGGACGTGCGCCTGCTGCTCGATCGCGTGCGCGTGCTGAAGGAAGCGCTGTCGTCGGCGCCCGAAGCGGCGCTCGACGTGACGCTGTCGAGCGGCGCGCACCTCGTGCAGACGATTTCGCACGACACGTTCGCGTCGCTCGTCGAGCCGCTCGTGCAGCGCACGCTCACGCCGACCCGCAAGGCGCTGCGCGATGCGCAGGTCACGCCGGCCGACATCAAGGGCGTCGTGCTCGTCGGCGGCGCGACGCGCATGCCGGTGATCCGCGACGCGGTCGCGAAGTATTTCGGCCAGCCGCCGCTCGTGAACCTCGATCCGGACCAGGTCGTCGCGCTCGGCGCGGCGATCCAGGCCGATCTGCTCGCGGGCAACCGCGGCACCGGCGACGACTGGCTGCTGCTCGACGTGATTCCGCTGTCGCTCGGTGTCGAGACGATGGGCGGTCTCGTCGAGAAGATCATTCCGCGCAACTCGACGATTCCGATCGCGCGTGCGCAGGAATTCACGACCTTCAAGGACGGCCAGACCGCGATGGCGATCCACGTCGTGCAGGGCGAGCGCGAGCTCGTCGCCGACTGCCGGTCGCTCGCGCGCTTCGAGCTGCGCGGCATTCCGCCGATGACGGCGGGCGCGGCCCGCATTCGCGTGACCTATCAGGTCGATGCGGACGGCCTCCTGTCGGTGTTCGCCCGCGAGCAGTTGTCGGGCGTCGAGGCGTCGGTCGTCGTGAAGCCGTCGTACGGCCTCGCCGACGACGACATCGCGAAGATGCTGGAAGACAGCTTCAAGACCGCCGAAATCGACATGCGCGCCCGTGCGCTGCGCGAAGCGCAGGTCGAGGCCGAGCGGATGCTCGAGGCGACGCAGGCCGCGCTGGCGGCCGACGGCGAATTGCTCGAGGCCGACGAGCGCGCGCAGGTCGACGCGCTGACCGCGGCGTTGCGCGCGGTCGCGCAGGGCGACGATACGAACGCGATCGAAGCGGCGACCAAGGCGCTGGCCGACGGTACCGACGAATTCGCGGCGCGCCGGATGGACAAGAGCATCAAGCGCGCGCTGTCGGGCCGCCGGCTCGACGAGATCTGAACCCACGAACCGCGCATCGGCCGGCAACGGCCCGCGCGACGATGAACGTGCGGCGCGCGGCGCCGCACCCTGACTGACGGAACGAACATGCCTCAACTGGTGGTGCTGCCTCACGTCGAACTGTGCCCGGACGGTGCGGTGATCGACGCGACGCCCGGCAAGAGTATCTGCGACAACCTGCTCGATCACGGGATCGAGATCGAGCATGCATGCGAGAAGTCGTGCGCATGCACGACGTGCCACGTGGTGATCCGCGAAGGCTTCAACGATCTGACGCCGTCCGAGGAGGACGAGGATGATCTGCTGGACAAGGCGTGGGGCCTCGAGCCGACGTCGCGCCTGTCGTGCCAGGCGATCGTGAAGGAAGATTCGGACCTGGTGGTCGAGATCCCGAAGTACTCGATCAACCACGCGAAGGAAAATCACTGACAGGAACCGGAGGCAGGCGATGAAATGGACCGATTCGCGTGAAATAGCCATTGCGCTGGCGGACAAGCACCCGGACATCGACCCGCAGCGGATCAACTTCGTCGACCTGCGCCAGTGGGTGCTCGAGCTCGACGGCTTCGACGACGATCCGACGCACTCGGGCGAGAAGATCCTTGAGGCGATCCAGGCACACTGGATCGACGAATCGGATTTCGACGACGAGGACTGACGGACCCGACCGGTCACGGCGTGCGCTGCAACGGTGCACGCCGCGCCAATGAAAAACGGCTCGTGAGCATTTGCTCGCGAGCCGTTTTCGTTTTGGGCGCGCTGCCCGCGCACGTTGCGCGGGCAGGGGACGCCTGCGATTACGCGATCAGCTTTAAGCGCCGACCAGCGTGCCGTTCTCGATCCGCACGCGCTGGCCCTGGCCGAACGGCGGCGGGTTGTGGTAAGTGAACGTGCGCGTCGCGCCGCTTTCCATCTGCACTTGCACCTGATAGTCGGTTTCCGCGCGAACCTGCTTCTCGACCTGGTTGCCGGCGAGCCCGCCGCCCAGCGCGCCGATGATCGTCATTGCGGTGCGGCCGTTGCCGTGGCCGAACTGGTTGCCGAGCAAGCCACCGGCCGCCGCGCCGCCCACGGCGCCGATCCCCGAGCTCTGACCCGGCGTGCGCGTCTGCGTGATCGCGACGACCGTGCCGCAACTCTGGCAGTAGGCTTGCGCGGGCGCCGACGGCTGCTGCGCGTATTGCGGCGGCTGCGGTGCGGTCGTGTGACGGCGGTGCGGCGCGGCCGGGCGCGGCGCGGGCTTCGGCTCGGCCTGCGCGACGGCGGCCTTCTGCTGCGCGGCGGCCTGTTCCGCGGCCTGCCGCTGCGCTTGCGCGGCCAGCGCGGCGCTGGCGGCCGCGGCCGTATCGACGGCCGGCTGCGACGCGATCAGCGCGGCCTGGGTCTGGCCGTTCTGTTCGTTGCTGCTGGTGGCTTTCGGGAAGACGCCCGTGATCGCTGCCGTCGCCGCGAGGCTGGCGACGATGACGGCTCCCGCTGCGGTGGCGATCAGCGGGTGAAGGCGTTGCTTTTGCGGCGTGGTCTGATTCTGGTTGTCCATTTTGTTCTCCAAGGTCGATCCGGATCGGCGCGCTGCGCCGGAGCAGGATCCCACGCTCGGGAGCGAGCAGACTCGGCGTTCCGGCGCCTCGTTCTGGTCCCGTGGTCATGCGTGGTGACGCAACAGGAGTGTCGTCCACGGCCCAGCGGCGCGCCGTATCAAGGTGTAACGAATTGCAGCGGGGCATTCACGGCCGTTTCCGGGAAAACCCGGAGAAGCGCGTCGCGACGAGGGAATAAAACGGGGGAGGATCGAAGGCCGGCGGACGCCGGCTGGCGGGATTTACGCGTCGTTACAAAGCCGACGCGTGCGCGCCACGGGACGCGGCGCACACGCGGTGGCAGGCGTCAGTCTTCGCGGCGCAGGTGCGGGAACAGCAGCACGTCGCGGATCGTCGGGCTGTCGGTCAGCAGCATCACCAGACGGTCGATACCGATCCCGCAACCGCCGGTCGGCGGCATCCCGTATTCGAGCGCGCGGATGTAGTCGGCGTCGAAGAACATCGCTTCCTCGTCGCCCGCATCCTTCTGCTCGACCTGCTTCTTGAAGCGCGCGGCCTGGTCTTCCGGATCGTTCAGCTCCGAGAAGCCGTTCGCGATTTCGCGGCCGGTCATGAACAGCTCGAAACGCTCGGTGATGCCCGGCACCGTATCCGATGCGCGTGCGAGCGGCGACACCTCGACCGGGTAGTCGATGATGTAGGTCGGCTCCCACAGCTGCGATTCCGCGGTTTCCTCGAACAGCGCGAGCTGCAGCGCGCCGATGCCTGCGTTCAGGAACGCCGGCTGCGACACGTCGACGCCGAGGCGCTTCAGTTCGGTGCGCAGGAACGCGTCGTCCGACAGCTGGCCGTCGGTGTAGTCCGGTGCGTACTTCTGGATCGCCTGCGTGATCGTCAGGCGATGGAACGGCTTCGCGAGGTCGAGCTCGCGGCCCTGGTACTGGATCGTCGCGGTGCCGAGCGCATCGATCGCCGCCTGGCGGATCAACTGCTCGGTGAAGTCCATCAGCCAGCGGTAGTCGGTGTACGCGGCGTAGAACTCCATCATCGTGAATTCCGGGTTGTGACGCGGCGACACGCCTTCGTTCCGGAAGTTACGGTTGATCTCGAACACGCGCTCGAAGCCGCCGACGATCAGGCGCTTCAGGTACAGCTCCGGCGCGATGCGCAGGAACATCTGCATGTCGAGCGCATTGTGATGCGTGACGAACGGCTTCGCGGCCGCGCCGCCCGGGATCGGGTGCAGCATCGGCGTCTCGACTTCCATGAACTCGGCGTTGTCCATGAACTTGCGGATCGACGCGATCGTCTTCGTGCGGGCGCGGAACGTGTCGCGCGTTTCCGGCGTGACGATCAGGTCGACGTAGCGCTGGCGGTAGCGCATTTC
This sequence comes from Burkholderia sp. CpTa8-5, assembly GCF_017815045.1. Taxonomy (NCBI): domain Bacteria; kingdom Pseudomonadati; phylum Pseudomonadota; class Betaproteobacteria; order Burkholderiales; family Burkholderiaceae; genus Burkholderia; species Burkholderia sp. CpTa8-5. The sequence goes on along the minus strand of NZ_JAGIQD010000023.1, from coordinate 89,103 downwards.
CTGGTCGGACAGGCCGTGGAACTTGTCCGGCAGCGGACGCAGCGCCTTCGACAGCAGGCGCAGCTCCTTGCACTGGACCGACAGCTCGCCCTTGTTGGTGCGGAACAGCACGCCGCGCGCGGCGACGATGTCGCCGAGGTCCCACTTCTTGAACGCGTCGTAGGTGTCGGCGCCGACGTCGTTCGGCGTCACGAAGAACTGGATCTGGCCCGATCCGTCCTGCACCGTCGCGAAGCTCGCCTTGCCCATCACGCGCTTGAGCATCATGCGGCCGGCCACCGACACCTCGACCGGGTTCGCTTCGAGCGCGGCCTTGTCCGAATCGGCGAATTTGGCCTGCAGGTCGGCTGCGTGGTGCTCGGGCCGGAAATCGTTCGGATAGGCGACGCCTTGCTCGCGCAACGCGCGCAGCTTCTCGCGGCGCTCGGCGATGATCTGGTTGTCGTCCGCCGTGACGGCGGGCTGCGTTTGGGTCGGTTCGGTCATGATGGTCGGAATTCGGAGTGGGGTGCGGCAACGCAAACGGGAAGGGCGGCGCGGGCCGGCCGCGCCGCGGCGCTTACACGCCCTGTTTGAGGCTCGCGCTGATGAAGTCGTCGAGGTCGCCGTCGAGCACCGCCCGCGTGTTGCTCATTTCGACGTTCGTGCGCAGGTCCTTCACGCGGCTCTGGTCGAGCACGTACGAGCGGATCTGGTGGCCCCAGCCCACATCGGTCTTGCTCGATTCGAGCTTGTCCTGCTCGGCCTGGCGCTTGCGCATTTCGACTTCGTACAGGCGCGACTTCAGCATCGCCATCGCTTCGGCGCGGTTGCGGTGCTGCGAGCGGTCGTTCTGGCACTGCACGACGATGCCGGTCGGCATGTGCGTGATCCGTACCGCGGAGTCGGTCTTGTTGATGTGCTGACCGCCCGCGCCCGACGCGCGGTACGTGTCGATGCGCAGGTCGGCCGGGTTGATCTCGACTTCGATCGAATCGTCGATTTCCGGATAGACGAACACCGACGAGAACGACGTATGGCGACCGCCCGACGAGTCGAACGGCGACTTGCGCACGAGACGGTGGATGCCCGTTTCGGTGCGCAGGAAGCCGTATGCGTATTCGCCCGTGACCTTGACCGTCGCGTTCTTGATGCCGGCGACGTCGCCGTCGGACTCTTCGAGCACCTCGGCCTTGAAGCCCTTGCGTTCGCAGTAGCGCAGGTACTGGCGCAGCAGCATCGACGCCCAGTCGCATGCCTCGGTGCCGCCGGCGCCGGCCTGGATGTCGATGAAGCAGTTGTTCGGATCGGCCGGGTTCGAGAACATCCGGCGGAACTCGATGTCGCCAACGCGCGCCTCGAGCTTCGCGGCGTCGTCTTCGGACGCGAGAAGGGTGTCCTCGTCGCCTTCCTCGCGCGCCAGCTCGAACAGGTCGAGCGCATCGCGCAGGTCGCTATCGAGCGCGGTGAGCGTCGTGACGACGCCTTCGAGCAGCTTTTTCTCGCGACCGAGCGCCTGGGCGTTCTTCGAGTCGTTCCAGACGTTCGGGTCTTCGAGTTCCTTGTTGACTTCGGTCAGACGCGCAGCTTTGGCGTCGTAGTCAAAGATACCCCCGAAGCTCGCCCGCGCGGTTGCGCAGGTCGAGCAGGGAGCTTTCGATCGCGTTGAGACGTTCCGCTTCCATGATCGTTCGCTATTCTTGCTTCGTAAAAAAGCGGAATTATAGCCGATCGGCGGGCTTGCCCGGTGACGCAAACGGTGCCAGCACGCGTGTTGACGGCCCATCCGGCGCGTCGCGGGCCGGGTGCGATGCTCAGCCGGCCGCGTGTTCGACGATCAGCTGGACGCGCGTGACGCCGTTCCACGTATCGGCGACGAGCCGGTACGCGACCAGCGCACTCGCCGGCAGCGGCTCGGTGTGGTTGAACCAGATCGCGTTGAAGCGCTGGCGGCCGCGCGCCAGCTGCAGCTTCAGGTGCTTTTCCTTCACGAGCGACTGCGACACGACGTCGAATTCGCCCGAGAAAAGCGGGGCCGGAAACCCTTGCCCCCACACGGCCTCGTCGAGCAGGCCGACGAACTGCGGCGTGAAGTACGCGTCCTCAAGCTCGCCGTCGGTCTCGATCACGCGGGCGAGTGCGTCGTCGGACAGCCATTCGCGCGCGACGGCCTCGAACGCGGCCGCGAAGCGCGGCACGTTATCGGTGTCGAGCGTGAGGCCGGCCGCCATCGCGTGGCCGCCGAACGCGACGATCAGGTCCGGTTCGCGTTTCGACACGAGGTCGAGCGCGTCGCGCAGATGGAAGCCGGCGATCGACCGGCCCGATCCCTTGACCCGTTTGCCTTCGTCGTCGGCGTGCGCGAACGTGAACGACGGGCGGTGGAACTTTTCCTTGAGCCGGCCGGCGACGATGCCGATCACGCCCTGGTGCCACTCGGGATTGAACAGCGTGATCGTGCACGCATCGGCCGGATCGACGTCGGCGAGATCGGCGAGCGCCTGCTGCTGCATGCCGGCTTCGATTTCGCGGCGTTCGCGGTTCATCACGTCGAGTTGCTGCGCGAGATCCCACGCGCGGCCGATGTCGTCGGTGATCAGGCATTCGATGCCGAGCGACATGTCGGATAGCCGCCCGGCCGCGTTCAGGCGCGGGCCGAGGCCGAAGCCGAGGTCGAAGCCCGACGCGGTGCGCGCTTCGCGCGCGGCGGCGCGGAACAGCGCGGCGATGCCCGGCTGCATGCGGCCGTTGCGGATGCGCTGCAGCCCCTGCGCGACGAGCACGCGGTTGTTGCCGTCGAGCCGTACGACGTCGGCGACGGTGCCGAGCGCGACGAGGTCGAGCAGGCCGTCGAGCCGCGGCTCGGCTTCCTTGCTCGCGAACGCGCCGCGGCGACGCAGCTCGGCGCGCAGCGCGAGCAACACGTAGAACATCACGCCGACGCCGGCGAGGTGCTTGCTCGGGAACGCGCAGCCGGGCTGGTTCGGGTTGACGATCGCGCGCGCGGCGGGAAGCGCGTCGCCGGGCAGGTGGTGGTCGGTCACGAGCACGTCGATGCCGCGCGCGTTCGCGGCTTCGACGCCGGCGACGCTCGCGATCCCGTTGTCGACGGTGATCAGCAGGTCGGGCTTGCGCGCAGCCGCGAGCTCGACGATCTCGGGCGTGAGGCCGTAGCCGTATTCGAAGCGGTTCGGCACCAGGTAGTCGATCTGCGCGCCGAACATCCGCAGGCCGCGCACCGCGACCGCGCAGGCGGTCGCGCCGTCGCAGTCGTAGTCGGCGACGACGAGCAGGCGTCGCTGGTCGGCGATCGCGTCGGCGAGCAGCACCGCCGCATCGGCGCAGCCTTTCAGCTCGGTGGGCGGAACGAGGCGCGCGAGCGCGGTCTCGATGTCGACGGGCGACTGCACGCCGCGCGACGCGTACAGGCGCGCGAGGACGGGGTGCAGTCCGTGGCGCGCGAGCGCTTCGGCGTCGGCGGGCGCGACGGGGCGGGTAACGATCCGGGTCATTCGGGTTGGCTTGTTATTCGAACAGGGAGGCAAGCGCGCGGCGGCGCCAGAACTTGCGCAGGTCGCCGCGCGTCGCGTGCAGCGTCACGGAGCCCGTGTCGCCGCACAGCGTGACGTCGACGCTCGCCAGCTCGCCGTTCCGCAGCGCGGCGAGCGCGGGCGCGAACCAGTCGCGCTCCAGCGCGGCGAGGCCGTCGTGCCAGCGCGCCCAGTCCTGCTCGATGAACGGCGTGGTCAGCGTCGGCAGCTCGACGAGCGTCGCGCCATCGGCGGCGGGCAGCGCGCCGAACGTCGCGGGCAGGCCGCCGGCTTCGGCGTGCGCGGCGCGTGCGAGGCCGAGCGCGGCCGGCGACGCGGACAGCACGCGCGCGAACGGCTTGCCGACCGGCTTCAGCGTGCCCTGCGCATGGAACCAGACCGAATTGACGGCGGGCAGCCCACGCGCCTCGCGGGCTTCGTTCACCGGGTGCTGGAACCACGCCATCTGCACTTCGTTCTGCAGTTTCATCCACATCCGCGAGCGCTCGCCCGTATGCGCCTCGTGCGGCAGCCAGATCTCGATGTTGCGGCCGCTGGCGCGCAGCGGCGCGGCGCCGGCAAGGCGCGCGAGCTGGTCGCTCGACAGGTACCAGCGCGCCGGGTTCGGCGCTTCGAGCCGCACGCCGAGCTCCTCGATCAGCGGCCGCGCGACCGCGAGCAGCGCGGCCGCGTCGCCGTCGTCGAGCGCCAGCGAAGCCGGATCGACGAGTACCAGGTGATCGTGCGCGATTTCGACGTGCACGGGCTCGACGCACGCCCATGCCTGGGTGCCGGGATCGCCGCCGTCGGCCAGCAGCATGTAGGGCGCGAGCGGCGCCTCGTCGGCGGCGTTGCCCTGCGTGGCGCCGAAGCGGCTTGCCAGCCAGCGCTCGTGCGGCAGCGTGCGCTGGAAGTCCTCGCCGGCCACACGCTCGACGAGAGTCGCGCGGGCGAGCAACTTTTGGAGCGCGGGGCTGTCCAGCGTGTGCAGGGACGAGGCCGCGTCGGCCGCCGACGGCAGCGCGAACGGAACGAGAAAATGGAGGCGTCGGTCGTGCATGATGGTGCGCATTGTATGGCAAACTGCGCGCGTGATCGGGCCGGTTGACGGCCCGTTCGCGTCCGGCGGCCGTTTTTTCGACCGTGCCCGGGCTGCCGGCCGCCACCCGGCGGCGGTCCGGCCGCGGCGTGCCTCCCGCCGTAACCAGCAGAAAGGATTCGCTTGAAACTTCCGTACGAATGGCAGATCGGCTGGCGCTACACGCGCGCCGGCAAACGCACGACCGGCAACGGCTTCATTTCCTTCATCGCGCTCGTATCGATGCTCGGGATCGCGCTCGGCGTCGCGGCGCTGATCGTCGTGCTGTCGGTGATGAACGGCTTCCAGAAGGAAGTACGCGACCGCATGCTGTCGGTGCTCGCGCACGTCGAGGTGTTCTCGCCGACGGGATCGATGCCCGACTGGCAACTGACCGCGCAGGAAGCGCGCCGCAATCCGTCAGTGATCGGCGCCGCGCCGTACGTCGACGCGCAGGCGCTGCTCACGCGCCAGGACGCGGTGAGCGGCGTGATGCTGCGCGGCGTCGAGCCGTCGCTCGAGCCGCAGGTGTCCGACATCGGCAAGGACATGAAGGCCGGGCAGCTCGGCGCGCTGGTGCCGGGCCAGTTCGGCATCGTGCTCGGCGACGCGCTCGCCGGCAATCTCGGCGTGACGGTCGGCGACAAGGTCACGCTCGTCGCGCCCGAAGGCTCGATCACGCCGGCCGGCATGATGCCGCGCCTGAAGCAGTTCACCGTGGTCGGCGTGTTCGAATCGGGCCACTACGAATACGACAGCACGCTCGCGATGATCAACATCCGCGACGCCGAGGCGCTGTTCCGGATGAACGCGCCGACCGGCGTGCGGCTGCGGCTCACCGACATGCAGAAGGCGCCGCAGGTCGCGGTCGAGCTGTCGCATACGCTGTCGGGCAGCCTGTACATCCGCGACTGGACCCAGCAGAACAAGACGTGGTTCTCGGCCGTGCAGATCGAGAAGCGGATGATGTTCATCATCCTCACGCTGATCATCGCGGTGGCCGCGTTCAACCTCGTGTCGTCGCTCGTGATGACGGTGACCAACAAGCAGGCCGACATCGCGATCCTGCGCACGCTCGGCGCGCAGCCGGGGTCGATCATGAAGATCTTCGTCGTGCAGGGCGTGACGATCGGCTTCGTCGGCACCGCGTCCGGCGTCGCGCTCGGCTGCCTGATCGCGTGGAGCATCCCGTGGCTGATCCCGATGATCGAGCACCTGTTCGGCGTGCAGTTCCTGCCGCCGTCGGTGTACTTCATCAGCGAGCTGCCGTCCGAACTGGTCGCGAGCGACGTGATCCGGATCGGGCTGATCGCATTCGCGCTGTCGGCCGTCGCGACGCTCTATCCAAGCTGGCGCGGCGCGAAGGTGAAGCCGGCGGAGGCGCTCCGCTATGAATGACCGCGCGGCCGCATTCGCGGATTCACGACAACAACACAACAGACAGGATTCGGCAGGTATGCAGGAATACGTGCTTCAGGCGCGCGGGATCACGAAGGCGTTCGTGCAGGGCGGCTTCAACGTGCAGGTGCTCAACAACACCGAGCTGACGGTGCGGCGCGGCGAGAAGCTCGCGGTCGTCGGCGCGTCGGGCTCCGGCAAGAGCACGCTGCTGCACGTGCTGGGCGGGCTCGACGAACCGAGCGCCGGCGAAGTGTCGCTGCTCGGCAAGCCGTTTACGCAACTCGCCGAGCGCGAGCGCAACGAGCTGCGCAACCGCGCGCTCGGCTTCGTCTACCAGTTCCACCACCTGCTGCCCGAGTTTACGGCGCTCGACAACGTCGCGATGCCGCTGCGCATCCGCCGGATGACGACCGAGGACGCGCGCGCGCAGGCACAGGCGATGCTCGAACGCGTCGGTCTCGGCCCGCGTGCGAAGCACCGGCCGGGCGAACTGTCGGGCGGCGAACGGCAGCGCGTCGCGATCGCGCGCGCGCTGGTCACGAAGCCCGCGTGCGTGCTCGCCGACGAGCCGACCGGCAACCTCGACGGCACGACGGCCGACACAGTGTTCAACCTGATGCTCGAACTGTCCGAGACGCTCGAAACGAGTTTCGTGATTGTTACGCACGACCCCGATCTCGCCGCGCGCTGCGACCGCATCATGCGGCTGCGCGACGGGGTGCTGCACGAGGAGCCGGCGCTGCCGGTGTAAAAAAGCCACGCCGTTGGCCGGCCGCCGGTTCGTCGCGGCACGGCGCAACGGCGCAGGACCGCTGACATGTGGATCGACACGCACTGCCATCTCGATGCCGCCGAGTTCGACGCCGACCGCGACGCGGTCGCGCAGGTTGCGCGCGCGGCCGGCGTGTCGCGCATCGTGATCCCGAGCATCGGGCGCGACAACTTCACGACGGTGCGCGAACTCGCGCAGCGCACGCCGGGCGCGGCCTATGCGCTCGGCATCCATCCGATGTATACGCCGCAGGCGCGCGACGCCGATCTCGACCGGCTGCGCATGGAGATCGAGGCGAGCCTCGACGATCCGCGTTTCGTCGCGATCGGCGAGATCGGGCTCGACTATTTCGTGCCGGGGCTCGACGAAGACCGGCAGCAGTTCTTCTACCAGGGCCAGCTTCAGTTGGCGCGGGAATTCGACCTGCCGGTGCTGTGCCACGTGCGCAAGTCGCAGGACCGCGTGCTGGCCGGGCTGCGCCGTTTCGGCGTGCGGCGCGGCATCGCGCATGCGTTCAACGGCAGTTTTCAGCAGGCCGAAGCGTATCTGGCGCAGGGGCTGCATCTCGGCTTCGGCGGCAACGTGACCTTCACGCGCGCGCGACAGATCCGCCGGCTCGCCACCGAGTTGCCGCTCGACGCGCTCGTCGTCGAAACCGACGCGCCCGACATCGCGCCCGAATGGGCATACAAATCCCGCAACACGCCCGACCAGGTGCCGCGCATCGGCGGCGTGCTCGCCGAATTGCGCGGGCTGGATACTGGCGAACTGGCCGTATGCACTTCGGCTAACGCGCTCGCCGCGCTGCCGCGACTCGCCCTTTCGTCCGCATAATCGTTGCCGGAAGGCGCCGCATTGGCAGGGGGCGCCGGGTCGACGAGGAGGCGGAATGCGCGTGGGGTGGATCGCGTTCGCACTCGGCGTCGTCGTGCTGCAGCGGCAGGCGGCGTTGCCCGGGGCGATCGCATGGACGATCGGAGCAGCCGTGCTCGCGGGCTGCGCGGCGCTGGGCGCATGGTGCGCGCGTCGACGGCGCACGCGCGCGGTCCTGGTATGTGGATGGATGCTGTGCGCGGTCGCGACCTGCGTCGCGGGGTTCGGCTATGCGGCCGCGCGCGCCGAATGGCGGCTGCGCGACAGCCTGCCTGTCGAATGGGAAGGGCGCGACATCGTCGTCACGGGCGTGATCCGTGGGTTGCCCGTTGTTGACGAAACAGGCGCGCGGCTGCTGTTGGCGGTCGAGTCGAACGATGCGGGGCTCACCCGTTTCCCGCCATTGATCCGGCTGTCGTGGCGCGCGTATGGCGCATCCGCGACACGCGAAGCGCTGCCCGATTTGCGTGCGGCCCAGCGCTGGCGTTTCGTCGTGCGTCTCAAGCGTCCGCACGCCGAGGCCAATCCCGGCGTGCGCGACAGCGAGGCGGCGTGGCTGGCCGCCGGCATTCGTGCGATCGGCTATGTCAGTGCGCCGCGTCGGGCGGTATTGCTCGATGCGCGCGCATCGGGATGGCGCGCATCGATCGACCGGGTGCGCGACACGCTGCGCGCACGCATCGGCGCGGTGCTCGGTGCCGATGCGGCGCACCGCGGCATCGTCGCGGCGCTGGCGATCGGCGACCAGTCGGGCATTGGCGACGACGACTGGCGCGTCCTGCGCACCACGGGCACGAGCCACCTGGTCGCGATTTCCGGTCTCCATGTCGGGCTGGTCGGCGCGATCGCCGGCTGGCTCGTGTCGATGGTGTGGCGCCGCGTGCGCTGGCGCACGCGGGCCGCGACGCTCGTGTTGCCGGCGCCGTACGCGGCCGCGCTTGCCGCGCTGATTGCTGCCGCGGGCTACGCCGCGCTCGCCGGCTTCAACGTGCCGGCACAGCGCGCGTGGTGGATGATCGCGGGCGGCGGCGTCGCGTATCTGGCCGGCCGCAGCGTGCCGACGTCCGCGGTGCTGTGCGCGGCGCTCGGCGGCGTGCTGCTCGCCGATCCGTGGGCCGTACTGTCGGCCGGATTCTGGCTGTCGTTCGGCGCGGTCGCCGTGATCCTGCTGGCCGTCGCCGGCTGGCGCGCGGTGCGCGAGCTCGACGATGTGGATGAAGCGGGCGCGGAAAGCCGCACGGCCGGCTTGCGGAGGAGGTTGCGCGGGTGGGCGACGCGCTGCCGGCGCCGCATCGCCGAGGCGACGCGCGTGCAGTACGCGGTGACGATCGGTCTCGCGCCGCTCACCGCCGCCTGGTTCGCGCAGGTCTCCCTGTCGGGTCCGTTCGGCAATGCGTTCGCGATTCCGTGGGTCAGCTCGGTCGTGACGCCGGTCGTGCTGGCCGGCATCGCGTTGCCGTCGCCGCTCGATGCGGCGGCCTTTCGGCTTGCGCATGCGGCGCTCGCGCCGATGATGACGCTGCTCGGTCATCTGGCGGACTGGCCGGCCGGCGTGTTCTGGCTGCGCATGCCCGACTGGCCGGTGCTGGCACTCGCCTGCGTGGGGGTCGCGTGGGCGCTGATGCCGCGCGGCTGGCCGTTGCGCTGGGCGGCGCCGCTGACGTGGCTGCCGCTCGTCGCGCCGGCGCCCGATGCGCCGCCGCCGGGCGGCTTTCGGCTGACCGTGCTCGACGTCGGGCAAGGCGCGGCGGTGCTGGTCGAAACCGCGCGCCGGACGTTGCTGTTCGATGCGGGGCCGGGCGCGGAGTCGTCCCACGCCGGTACGCGGATCGTCGCGCCGGCGTTGCGCGCGCGCGGCATCGCGACGATCGACTCGCTCGTGCTCAGTCATGCGGATGCCGATCATGCGGGCGGCGCGCCGGCCGTCTATGCGGCCGCCGACGTGCGCCAGCTGCTGGCCGGTATTGCGCCGCGCCACCGGCTGTGGCGCGATGCGCAGGCGGCCGGCGTGGCTGATCGGCTGCCATGCGCGGCGGGGCAGCGGTGGACCTGGGACGGTGTCGTCTTCACGATGCTGTGGCCACCCGGCGGGGTGGGCACGGGTTCGTCGAACGGACAATCGTGCGTGCTGCGCATCGATGCGGGCGGCACGTCGGCACTGCTGACGGGCGACATCGAGGCCGCCGCCGAGCGCCGGCTGGTGGCCGATGCGCGCGACGCGCTGGCCGCGCAGATCCTGGTCGTTCCGCACCACGGCAGCCGTACGTCGTCGATCGAGCCTTTCCTCGATTCGGTCGGGCCGCGCGTCGCGGCTTTTCCTGTAGGCTATCGCAATCGCTTCGGGCATCCGCACCGGACGGTCCTCGCCCGCTACGAGGCGCGCGGGATTCCGCTGCCGCGCACCGATCGCGACGGTGCCGTGCGGTTCGACGTCGCGCCGGCCGGCGGGTTCGCATTTGCGCGCTATCGCGACGAACAGCGCCGGTACTGGATGGACCGGTGAGCGCGGCGAAGGCTGGTGTATCGGACGGAAAATCCGGGGCCGGCGTACCGTGCCGAAGCACGGTTCCGACATACATAAATATGAAGGATGGGGCTGGCGTAAGCGCTGAAGCGTTAACTCCCGCCGACCGCGAAGCATGGGACGAGAGTAAGCGCTAAAGCGCTAACTCTCGTCGACAAAGGAGACATCGTCGTTTGAAGGACATCCTCCACTTCTCGCATGCGAATGGCTTTCCGGCGTCGACGTACCGGACGATCTTCGCCGAACTGGCCGACGACTACGAGCTGCGCTACATCGAACGGATCGGCCACGATCGCCGCTACCCGGTGACGCGCGACTGGCCGCATCTCGTCGAACAACTGCTCGACGATATCGGCAGCCGCTACGAGCGCCCGGTCTGGCTCGTCGGCCATTCGCTCGGCGGCTACCTGTCGCTGATGGCCGCGTTGAAGAAGCCGCAGTGGGTGCGCGGCGTCGTGATGATCGATTCTCCGATCATCGCGGGCTGGCGCGCCGGCGCGCTGCGCGCGAGCCAGTGGGCGGGGCTCGACGAGCGGCTGTCGCCGGCCGCGGCGACGCGCAACCGGCGCACGCGCTGGATGAGCCGCGACGAAGTGTGGCGGCACTTCCGCGAGAAGCCCGCGTTCGCGCGCTGGGACGAGCGGATGCTCGCCGACTATATCGACCACGGCATCCCGCAGGCCGGCGCCGACGGCGAGCGCGCGCTGGCGTTCGACCGGCAGGTCGAATACCTGATCTACCGGACGCTGCCGCACACGCTCGGCCCGCGGCTCGCGCACGGCGCGCCGGTGCCGCTCGGCTTCCTCGCCGGCACGCGCTCGCGCGAGGTGCGGCAGGTCGGGCTCGATGCGACGCGCCGCGCGACGCGCGGGCGCATCGAATGGCTCGAGGGGAGCCACCTGTTCCCGATGGAACGGCCGATCGAGACTGCTCGCGCATTGCAGCGGATGCTGAATTCGCTGAAGACGGAGGAGGGCGGCGTTTCGCAGGCCGGCGCGCCGCTCGCGAAGCGTGCCTGACGTTTCGCCGGGCGGCCGGAATGCCCGCCGGCGCATGCGCGGCGCGCCGACCGGCCGGCCGGTTCGCGCCGGCGCGCGCGATCGGCGCGGGTCCGCGCGGGCCGGCACGAAAGGGCGCGATCATCACGCCAATTGCTGAGAGAAGGGCGGGCTTTACGGTATAATCCGTTTTTCCCGCGAGCATCCAGCGATGACCAAATATGTTTTCGTCACCGGCGGCGTAGTTTCTTCCCTCGGCAAGGGTATTGCCGCCGCCTCTCTCGCCGCGATCCTCGAATCGCGCGGTCTGAAAGTCACCCTCCTCAAACTCGATCCCTACATCAACGTCGACCCCGGCACGATGAGCCCGTTTCAGCACGGCGAAGTGTTCGTGACGGAAGACGGAGCGGAGACCGACCTCGACCTCGGCCACTATGAGCGCTTCATCAGCACGAAGATGCGCAAGGCCAACAACTTCACGACCGGCCAGATCTACGAATCGGTGATCCGCAAGGAACGCCGCGGCGACTATCTCGGCAAGACCGTGCAGGTCATTCCGCACATCACGAACGAAATCCAGGCGTTCATCGAGCGCGGGGCGGCATCGGCCACCTGCGGCGAGCCGGACGTCGCGATCGTCGAGATCGGCGGCACGGTCGGCGACATCGAGTCGCTGCCGTTCCTCGAGGCCGCACGCCAGATGAGCCTGCGCCTCGGTCGCAACAGCGCGTGCTTCGTGCACCTGACGCTCGTACCGTACGTCGCGACCGCCGGCGAGCTGAAGACGAAGCCGACCCAGCACAGCGTGCAGAAGCTGCGCGAGATCGGCATCCTGCCGCACGTGCTGCTGTGCCGCGCGGATCGCCGCATTCCCGACGACGAATCGAAGAAGATCTCGATGTTCTCGAACGTGCCGGAAGACGCGGTGATCTCGGTGTGGGACGCCGATAGCATCTACAAGATTCCGCAGATGCTGCACGACCAGGGCCTCGACCGGATCATCTGCGAAGAGCTGAAGCTGTCGCCGAAGGATGCCGACCTGAGCATGTGGTCGGCGCTCGTCGAGAAGCTCGAGAACCCGCAGCACGAAGTGACGATCGGCATGGTCGGCAAGTACGTCGACCTGACCGAGTCGTACAAGTCGCTGATCGAGGCGCTGCGTCATGCGTCGATCCATACGTCGACCAAGGTCAACATCGAGTACATCGACTCGGAAGAGCTCGAGACGAATGGCGTCGACAGCCTGAAGCATCTCGACGCCGTGCTGGTGCCGGGCGGTTTCGGCCGTCGCGGCACGGAAGGCAAGATCGCCGCGGTTCGCTACGCGCGCGAGTCGAAGGTGCCGTATCTCGGCATCTGCCTCGGCATGCAGCTCGCGGTGATCGAATTCGCGCGCGACGTCGTCGGCCTGAAGCAGGCGAACAGCACGGAATTCGATCCGGACACGCCGGAGCGCGTGGTCGCGCTGATCACCGAATGGTACGACCGCGAAGGCAAGGTCGAGACGCGCACCGAGGAATCCGACCTCGGCGGCACGATGCGCCTGGGTTCGCAGCGCTGCCCGATCAAGCCGGGCACGATGGCGGAAGAAATCTACGGCAAGGACGTGAACGAGCGCCATCGCCACCGTTATGAAGTCAATAACCGCTTCGTGCCCCAGCTCGAAGCCGGCGGCCTTATCATCAGCGCCCGTACCCCGAGCGAGGATCTGCCGGAAATGATGGAACTGCCGCGTTCGATGCACCCGTGGTTCGTCGGCGTCCAGTTCCACCCGGAATTCACGTCCACGCCGCGTGACGGTCATCCGCTGTTCAAGTCGTTCGTCGAAGCCGCGCTCGCCAACAAGCAAGCGCGCGGAGTGCAAGCATGAAGCTGTGCGATTTCGAGGTCGGTCTCGACCAGCCTTTCTTCCTGATCGCGGGTACCTGCGTCGTCGAATCGGAGCAAATGACGATCGACACGGCCGGTCGCCTGAAGGAGATCTGCGAGAAGCTGAACGTCCCGTTCATCTACAAGTCGTCCTACGACAAGGCGAACCGCAGTTCGGGCAAGTCGTTTCGCGGCCTCGGAATGGACGAGGGCCTGCGGATCCTCGGCGAGGTGAAGCGTCAGCTCGGCCTGCCGGTGCTGACCGACGTGCATTCGATCGACGAGATCGAGCAGGTCGCGTCGGTCGTCGACGTGCTGCAGACGCCGGCGTTCCTGTGCCGTCAGACCGATTTCATCCATGCGTGCGCGCGCTCGGGCAAGCCCGTCAACATCAAGAAGGGCCAGTTCCTCGCGCCGCACGACATGACGAACGTGATCGACAAGGCGCGCGACGCGGCGCGTGAAGCCGGTCTGTCGGAAGACCGCTTCATGGCGTGCGAGCGCGGCGTCTCGTTCGGCTACAACAATCTCGTGTCGGACATGCGTTCGCTCGCGATCATGCGCGAGACGAACGCGCCGGTCGTGTTCGATGCGACCCACTCGGTGCAGTTGCCGGGCGGGCAGGGCACGAGCTCGGGCGGCCAGCGCGAATTCGTGCCGGTGCTCGCCCGTGCGGCGGTCGCGACGGGCGTCGCGGGCCTCTTCATGGAAACGCATCCGAATCCGGCCGAGGCGAAGTCGGACGGCCCGAACGCGGTGCCGCTGAACCGCATGGGCGCGTTGCTGGAGACCCTCGTCACGCTCGACCAGGCGGTGAAGCGCAATCCGTTCCTGGAAAACGATTTCAATTAAAGATCGAATGAACCTTGCGACGGCTTCGCGCGTCTGTAGCGAAAGCGGTTCCGGCGCGCACGCCGTTGCAGTTTGAAGAATCCATCGTCATTCTCAGAGGAAACCCATGAGTGCAATCGTAGATATCATCGGCCGCGAGATTCTGGATTCGCGCGGCAACCCCACCGTCGAATGCGACGTGCTGCTCGAATCGGGCACGATGGGCCGCGCGGCGGTGCCGTCGGGCGCGTCCACCGGCTCGCGTGAAGCGATCGAACTGCGCGACGGCGAAGCCGGCCGCTACAACGGCAAGGGCGTGCTGAAGGCGGTCGAGCACATCAACACCGAAATCTCCGAAGCCATCATGGGCCTCGACGCGTCGGAACAGGCGTTCCTCGACAAGACGCTGCTCGAGCTGGACGGCACCGACAACAAGTCGCGCCTCGGCGCGAACGCGATGCTGGCCGTGTCGATGGCCGTCGCGAAGGCGGCCGCCGAAGAGGCCGGCCTGCCGCTGTACCGCTATTTCGGCGGCTCGGGTGCGATGCAACTGCCGGTGCCGATGATGAACATCGTCAACGGCGGCGCGCACGCGAACAACAGCCTGGACATCCAGGAATTCATGATCGTCCCGGTCAGCCAGCCGACGTTCCGTGAAGCGCTGCGTTGCGGCGCGGAAGTGTTCCACGCGCTGAAGAAAATCCTGAGCGACCGCGGCATGAGCACGGCGGTCGGCGACGAAGGCGGCTTCGCACCGAACTTCGGCAGCAACGACGAGTGCCTGTCGACGATCCTGCAGGCGATCGAGAAGGCCGGCTACCGTGCGGGCGAAGACGTGCTGCTCGCGCTCGACTGCGCGGCATCCGAGTTCTACCACGACGGCAAGTACCAGCTCGCGGGCGAAGGCCTGCAACTGTCGTCGGCCGAATTCACCGACTACCTCGCGACGCTCGCCGACAAGTTCCCGATCGTGTCGATCGAGGACGGCATGCACGAAAGCGACTGGGACGGCTGGAAGCTGCTGACCGATCGCCTCGGCAAGAAGGTGCAACTGGTCGGCGACGACCTGTTCGTCACGAACACGCGCATCCTGAAGGAAGGCATCGAGAAGGGCATCGCGAACTCGATCCTCATCAAGATCAACCAGATTGGTACGCTGACCGAAACGTTCGCGGCGATCGAAATGGCGAAGCGCGCGGGTTACACGGCCGTGATCTCGCACCGCTCGGGCGAAACGGAAGATTCGACGATCGCGGACATCGCGGTCGGCCTGAACGCCGGTCAGATCAAGACGGGTTCGCTGTCGCGCAGCGATCGCATCTCGAAGTACAACCAGCTGCTGCGTATCGAGGAAGATCTCGGCGACATCGCGAGCTACCCGGGCAAATCGGCTTTCTATAACCTGCGCTAACGCGCTACTATCGGGTTCGTCATCTCGACGCCGCTCTGTGCCTGTGCGCGGAGCGGCGCTTCTTATATCTGCGTCTCTTACATGCGGCTTGTCACTGTCGTCCTGATTGCCTTGCTGGCGCTCATTCAGTACCCCCTATGGTGGGGACACGGCGGCTGGCTGCGGGTGCACGAATTGCGTCAGCAACTCGACGACCAACTGCAGAAGAACGCGGACGAGAAGCTGCGCAACGAGCGCACCGCCGGCGAAGTGCAGGATCTGCAGAGCGGCACCGCGGCGATCGAGGAGCGTGCGCGCTACGAGATGGGCATGGTGAAGGATGGCGAAGTATTCGTGCAGTTCGTGTCGCCGAATGCACCTGCAGGACCGGTGAACACCACGCCGTCGAATACGTCGACGCGCGGCGCCGTGTCCGCGGCGCCGGTGCGGGTCGTGCCGAATCCGCAGTCGATCGCGAAGCCGTCGCGGCATCACGGCGGCGACAAGGGCAAGCCGGCGCATCACTGAGCGCGGTACGTCGAATCCATTGAAAAAGCGCGGGAAATGCCGCGCTTTTTTATTTCCTGCCGGTTGTCAATCGATCGGGCGACGCCCGTTCACCACCACCAGCCGGGGTAGCCGTAACCGACGCCCGTGCCCCAGCGATTGCCCCATCCGCCGTAGTAGCCGCCGTAGACCGTCACCGGCGGCGGCGAGTAATAGGCCCACGCGCGCGCGGCCGCTTCGGCCGCCATCGCGCTGTTCTGCTCGCGCAACACCTGCCGGTCGATCTCGTCGTAGCGCTTGCGTTCGGCGCTCGACAGCACGGGCGGCTGGCCGCCTGACGCACCCGGTTCCGGCAGGCGGCTCAGGATCGTGGCAGTCGGCGGCGGCATCGCGCAGCCGGCAAGCGCGAGCGTGCCGGCGGCCATACTCGTCAGGACGACGGTGCGGACGGTGCAAAAGGGGCGGCGATTCATGTGTTTCTCCTGCGGCGCGCCGACCGTGGAAAGCGGCTGGCGCCGAAGGCCGTGCCTCCGGCGCTCGAACCGCGCGTGCGGCGCTCGTGCGTCATTATGCGCCCGCGCCGTGCCGCTGGTGGGCACGGGCATGCGGCTCACGCGCGACTCAGTGACGCTGGTCGGTCGCGGGTGCGATGCCGGTTTCGACACCGGGCGCCGCGAACAGTTGCGCGACGTCGACCGGATCGAATTCGTAGCGCTGGTTGCAGAACTCGCAGTGGATCTCGACATGGCCACGCTCGACGATCACGCTGTCGACTTCCTCACGACCGAGCATGCGCAGCATCGCACCGACCTTCTCGCGCGAGCACGAACACTGGAAGCGCGTGCCGGCCGGTTCGAAGTGCTGCACGTTTTCCTGCCAGAACAGCCGGCGGAACACCACTTCCGGTTCGACCTCGAGCAGCTCCTTCGCGGACAGCGTGGCGCCGAGCGTGCACACGCGCTCCCACGTGTCGATATCGGTTTCGGCGTTGCGCGGCACGATGCCGCCGTCGCCCGGCAGCTTCTGCAGCAGCATCCCGACCGCGCGGTCGCGATCGGCCGCGAGCCACAACCGGGTGTCGAGCTGCTCCGAATGATGCATGTAGTGCTCGAGCACCTGCGACACCGATTCGAGCGGGCCGTCGACGCCGTTCAGCGGCACGATGCCCTGGTACGGCTGCTGGCCCGGCAGCTTGTCGGCCGGGTCGAGCGTGATCACGCAGCGGCCGTGGCCGCTCGCGTTGACGAGCGACGCGAAGCGCGTGTCGTCGCCGATCGTCTGCGCGGCGTCGCCGGCGAACTTCGCGGTGGCCCGCATCGACAGGTCGGACCCGCACTGGACGACCAGCATCTGGACCGGCCCGTCGCCGAAGATCTGCATGATCAGGGTGCCGTGAAATTTCAGGTTCGCGGACAGCAGCGCGCACGCGGCCATCATCTCGCCGAGCACCGTGCGCACGGGGGCGGGGTAGTCGCGGCGGGCGAGTACTTCCTGCCACGTGTTGCGCAGCGAAACGATCTCGCCGCGCACGGGCGCCGCATTGAACATGAATTTCTGTAACTGGTCGCTCACTCTTCTTCCTTGAAATCCGTGCGGATCACCCGATCCGCACGAGTTGCTCCTTGAAATGCGCGCGTCGCTCGACATACGTCTTCGCGTTCGCGCGCAGCCGCGCGACGTCTTCGGCCGACAGCTCGCGCACGACTTTCGCCGGTGCGCCGAGAATCAGCGAGTTGTCCGGGAACGTCTTGCCTTCCGTCACGACCGCGCCGGCACCGACCAGACAGTTGCGGCCGATGATCGCTCCATTCAAGACCACCGCCTGAATTCCGATCAGCGAACCCTCGCCGATCGTGCAGCCGTGCAGCATCGCCTGGTGCCCGATCGTCACGTTGTCGGCGATCGTCAGCGGAAAGCCCGGGTCGGTATGCAGGACCGCGCCTTCCTGGACGTTGCTGCCGGCGCCGACCGTAATCGTCTCGTTGTCGCCGCGAATCGTCGCGCCGAACCACACGCTCGCGTTTTCCTCGAGCACGACCTTGCCGATGATGGCTGCCGTATCGGCGACGAATACGCTTTCGTGGATCGTCGGGGCCGTATCGCCCAGCTTGTAGATCGTCACGGGGTCTCCTTGTCTCTTCGATGATGGGCGCCGGTAGAATGGCGCGTCCGGTTTGCCCGGCGCGTGGCGCCGCGGAACAAACGCATATTGTAAACCGTCGCGTGCCTGTGCTCCCGCATGCGTACGCAAGGTGTCCCCGTTTATGAGCATCGTGTCTTCTTCTTTCGGCCCGGCGCCCGCCTGTATGCGCAGCGTGGCGCTCGACGCGCTGCGTATTGCCGAGCCGGCGGCCAAGGCCGCGCAGGTGCGCGTGCTGCACGATGCGCTGCGGGCCGGGCAGGCCGCGATCGCGCCGGCGCTTGAACTGCGCGAACCGGCCGGTCTGCCCGGGCGCCCGGCACGGCCGCCGCTCGTCGAGCCGCGCGAACTGCAGCGGCGCAGCATGCGGTCGCCGGAAGGGCGTGCCGTGCTGTTGCACGCGCTTGCCCATATCGAATTCAATGCGATCAACCTGGCGCTTGACGCGGTCTGGCGCTTCGCGGGCCTGCCGGACGCGTTCTACGCGGACTGGCTGAAGGTCGCGGCCGAGGAGGCCTATCACTTCACGCTGCTGTCCGACCGGCTCGCCGACGGATTCGGGCATGCGTACGGCGACTTTCCCGCGCACAACGGGCTGTGGGAGATGTGCGAGCGGACCCGGGACGACGTGCTCGCGCGCATGGCGCTCGTGCCGCGGACGCTCGAGGCCCGCGGGCTCGACGCGTCGCCGCCGATCCGCGCGCGGCTCGTGCAGGCGGGCGACGATGCGTCGGCCGCGATCCTCGACGTGATCCTGCGCGACGAAATCGGCCATGTCGCGATCGGCAACCGCTGGTTCCGTCATCTGTGCGACGCGGCCGGGCGCGATCCGGTGCCGACCTATCGGCAGCTCGCCGAGCAGTACCACGCACCGCGACTGCGCGGCCCGTTCAATTTCGATGCGCGGCGCGATGCCGGCTTCGACCAGGCCGAACTCGACGAACTGGCCGCGCAGGACGCGGCGGACGGACGCCCCGCGCATTAGCCGGATCGCGTTCGGCCGCGTCCGGACGGCCGCCGGCCGGCTCGCGCACCGGATCGATGCCATCTGCCGGCCGGCGCCGGAACGACCTCGCCGCTAGAGCGGTACCTCGATCGCGGGCCGCCGGAGCCGGGGCGCCGCTATAATCGAACGACCATTCTTTTTTTGAGCGGCTGCAATGACTGCCTCGAGTTCTGTTTCCGATTTCGTCACGGTGCGCGGCGTCCAGCTGCATGTGCGACGCTGGGGCCGGCCCGATGCGCCGACGCTGTTCATGCTGCACGGCTGGATGGACGTCGCGGCGTCGTTCCAGTTCGTCGTCGATGCGCTCGCGGGCGACTGGCAGGTGATCGCGCCCGATGCGCGCGGCTTCGGGCTGTCCGACTGGCCGGTCGCGCGGCAGGGCGGCGGCCACTATTGGTTCCACGAATACCTGGCTGATCTCGATGCGCTCGTCGACCGCTATGCGCCGACCGGCGAGGTGAATCTGGTCGGACACAGCATGGGCGCGAACGTCGTGTGCCTGTATGCCGGCGCGCGGCCGGAGCGCGTGCGGCGGGTGGTCGATCTCGAAGGGTTCGGGCTCGCGCCGGCCCGCGCCGAACAGGCGCCGCGCCGGCTGCGCGGCTGGCTCGACGAGTTGCGCCAGCCGCCCGCGCTGCGGCCGTACGCATCCCTCGACGACGTGGCGGCGCGCCTGATCAAGACCAATCCGCGGCTCGACCCGCGCCGCGCCGCGTTTCTCGCCGCGCACTGGTCGAAACGCGGCGACGACGGCCTCTACCACCTGCTGGCCGACGCGGCGCACAAGATGCCCGGCCCGCTGCTGTACCGGCTCGACGAAGTGATGGCGACCTGGAAACAGGTGCGCGCGAAGGTGCTGCACGTCGAGGCCGTCAATTCGCCGACGCTCGCTTACATCGCCGGCGACATCCCGCTGCCCGAATTCAAGGCGCGTTTCAACGCATTCCCGGACTGGCGCGAGAAGCTCATCGAGGATGCCGGGCACATGGTGCACCACGACCAGCCCGAGCAGATCGCGGCGCTGATCGAGGCGTTCTGCGCATAGGCGCGTGGCGCGGGCGGCACGGCGGCCGGGCGGCGCAATTGCGGCGTTGCAGTAGAATGAGGCCTTACCTGCGATGCCGATAATGAACGCCGATCTCCACTGCCATTCCAATGTTTCCGACGGGTTGCTGTCGCCTGCCGACGTCGCGCGCCGCGCGCATGCGGGCGGCGTGACCCTGTGGGCGCTGACCGATCACGACGAGATCGGCGGCCAGGCGGCGGCGCGCAGCGAGGCGGAAGCGCTCGGCATGCGCTACCTGAGCGGCGTCGAGATTTCGGTCACGTGGGCATCGCGCACCGTGCACATCGTCGGTCTGCACATCGATCCCGCCCATCCGGCGCTGGTCGACGGCCTGTACCGCACGCGCCACGGCCGCGCGGCGCGCGCGCTGGCGATCGCCGAGCAACTCGCGACGCTCGGCATTCCCGGCGCGTACGAAGGCGCGCTGAAATACGTGTCGAACCCGGACCTGATCTCGCGCACGCACTTCGCGCGCTTTCTCGTCGAAAACGGCCACGCCGAATCGACGTCGGACGTGTTCGATCGCCTGCTCGGCGACGGCAAGCCCGGCTTCGTCCCGCATCGCTGGGCGTCGCTGTCCGACGCGGTCGGCTGGATCCGCGCGGCGGGCGGCGAAGCGGTGGTCGCGCATCCGGGCCGCTATCGCTATACGCCGGTCGAATTCGACGCGTTCTTCGGCGAGTTCATCGATCTCGGCGGCCGCGCGATCGAGGTCATCACGGGCAGCCACACGCCCGACCAGTACCGCGAATACGCGGACGTTGCACGCCGCTTCGGCTTCGAAGTGTCGCGCGGCTCGGATTTCCATGCGCCGGGCGAGGGCCGCATCGAGCTCGGCAGCCTGCCGCCGTTGCCGCCCGACCTGACACCGGTCTGGGAGCGCTGGCTCTGACGCCGGGCGGCTTCGGGCCGCCCGCGTTGCCGCCGATACGTGCATCCGACTTCTCCCTCTTTACGTGTCCCCATGTCCCAGTTCTTCAGGATTCATCCGGATAATCCGCAGCCGCGCCTGATCAAGCAGGCGGTGGAGATCGTCAACAAGGGCGGCGTGATCGCGATGCCGACCGATTCGAGCTATGCGCTCGCGTGCCATCTCGACGACAAGGATGCGGTCGAGCGCGTGCGCCGGATTCGCGGCCTCGACGAGAAGCAGCACCTGTCGCTGCTCGTGCGCGACCTGTCGGAGCTCGCCAACTTCGCGATGGTCGACAACCGCCAGTACCGGCAGATCAAGTCGGTGACGCCGGGCCCGTACGTGTTCATCCTGCAGGCGACGAAGGAAGTGCCGCGCCGGCTGTCGCACCCGTCGCGCAAGACGATCGGGCTGCGCGTGCCCGATCATGCGATCACGCTCGCGCTGCTGGAGTCGCTCGGCCAGCCGCTGCTCGGCACGACGCTGATCCTGCCGCCGGACGACGAACCGCTGAACGATCCGGAGGAAATCCGCACGCGCCTCGAGAAACAGGTCGACCTCGTGATCGACGGCGGCGCGTGCCCGCGCGAACCGTCGACGGTGATCGACCTGACCGGCGACGCGCCCGAACTCATCCGCGCGGGGCGCGGCGCGCTCGAACCGTTCGGCCTCTCGGCCGCATGAGCGCGCCGTTCATTTTTGCGCGAGTGCGCTTGTTACAATAACGCGATATGGATGCTTCCCTGATACAGACCATCGCCGTCTACGCGTTGCCCGTGATCTTCGCGATCACGCTGCACGAGGCCGCGCATGGCTACGCTGCACGCCTGCTCGGCGACAACACCGCGTACGCGATGGGGCGCGTGTCGTTCAATCCGATGCGCCACATCGACCCGCTCGGCACGATTGCCATTCCGCTCGCGATGTACTTCCTGACCGGCGGCGCGTTCCTGTTCGGCTATGCGAAGCCGGTGCCGGTATCGTTCGGCAACCTGCGCAATCCGCGCTGGGGCAGCCTGTGGGTCGCGCTCGCGGGCCCGGCCTGCAACTTCGTGCAGGCGCTCGTCTGGGGCCTGCTGACGCTCGTGCTGCCGGCCGTCGGCGTCGACGAGCCGTTCTTCACGCGGATGGCGTTCGCCGGCGTCAGCGCGAACCTCGTGCTCGGCGTGCTGAACCTGTTTCCGCTGCCGCCGCTCGACGGCGGCCGCATCCTGGCGGCGCTGCTGCCGACCAGGCAATCGATCGCGCTGTCGCGCATCGAGCCGTACGGTTTCATCATCGTCCTCGTGCTCGTCACGACGGGCGTGCTGACGAATTTCTGGCTGCGTCCGCTCGTCAATGTCGGCTACGCCGTCCTGAGCGCCATCCTGTCCCCCTTCGCCTCGCTTTTCTAACGACAATCATGTTCCCAGAACGTATTTTCTCCGGCATGCGACCCACCGGGTCGCTGCACCTCGGTCATTACCACGGCGTGCTGAAAAACTGGGTGAAGCTGCAGTCCGAGTACCCGTGCTTCTTCTGCGTCGTCGACTGGCATGCGCTGACGACGCACTACGAGACGCCCGAGGTCATCGAGAAGAACGTGTGGGACGTGCTGATCGACTGGCTCGCGTCCGGCATCGATCCCGCGCAGGCGACACTGTTCATCCAGAGCAAGGTGCCCGAGCATGCGGAACTCGCGCTGCTGCTCGGCATGAGCACGCCGCTCGGCTGGCTCGAACGCGTGCCGACCTACAAGGAGCAGATGGAGAAGCTGAAGGACAAGGATCTGTCCACCTACGGCTTCCTCGGCTACCCGGTGCTGATGGCGGCCGACATCCTGTTGTATCGCGGCTCGCTCGTGCCGGTCGGCGAGGACCAGGTGCCGCACGTCGAGATGACGCGCGAGATCGCGCGCCGCTTCAACTACCTGTACGGCCGCGAGCCCGGTTTCGAGGAGAAGGCGCTCGACGCCGCGAAGAAGCTCGGCGGCAAGCGTGCGAAGCTCTATCACGAGCTGCGCAACGCGTATCAGCAGGAAGGCGACGACGAGGCGCTCGAACAGGCGCGCGCGATGCTGCAGGAATCGCAAAGCCTGTCGATGAGCGACCGCGAGCGCCTGTTCGGCTATCTCGAAGGCGCGCGCAAGATCATCCTGGTCGAGCCGCAGGCGCTGCTGACCGAAGCGTCGCGGATGCCGGGCCTCGACGGGCAGAAGATGTCCAAGTCGTACGGCAACACGATCGGCCTGCGTGAAGACGCCGACACGATCACGAAGAAGGTCCGCACGATGCCGACCGATCCCGCCCGCGTGCGCCGCACCGATCCGGGCGATCCCGACAAGTGCCCGGTGTGGCAGCTTCACCAGGTCTACACGGACGAAGCGACGCACGAGTGGGTGCAGAAGGGCTGCCGTTCGGCGGGTATCGGCTGCCTCGACTGCAAGCAGCCGGTCGTCGAAGGCATCCTGCGCGAACAGCAGCCGATGCTCGAGCGCGCGCAGAAGTACATGGACGATCCGTCGCTGCTGCGTGCGATCGTCGCGGACGGTTGCGACAAGGCGCGCAAGTACGCGACGGAAACGATGCGCGACGTGCGCGACGCGATGGGCCTGTCGTACAACTGATCCGGCGCATGAGCGAATCCGTCATCGCCGCTGCGGGCGGCCACGTCGGCCAGGCCGAGCCGTCGCGCTGGGTCGCGCAATGGGCGCGGCTCGTGCCGGCCGGCGGCGCGGTGCTCGACGTCGCCGCGGGCGGCGGCCGCCATGCGCGCGGGTTCGCGTCGCGCGGGCATCCGGTCGTCGCGCTCGATCGCGATCCGGCCGCGCTGGCCGCATTGCGCGCGATTCCCGGTGTTGATGCCCGAGAGGCCGATCTCGAGGGCGCGCCGTGGCCGCTGCCGGCCGGCGAGCAGTACGCGGCCGTGATCATCACGAACTACCTGCATCGTCCGCTCTGGCCCCATCTGCTCGATGCGGTGGCGCCGGGCGGCGTGCTGATCTACGAAACCTTCGCGCAAGGAAACGAAACGGTCGGAAAACCGTCCAACCCCGCGTTCCTGCTCGCCCCGGGCGAGTTGCTGGACGCCGTGCACGGCCGCCTGCGGGTGGTCGCGTACGAGGACGGTTTCATCGCCGCGCCGCGCGAGGCATTCGTCCAGCGTCTTAGCGCAGTGCGCGAGGGCGCGACCCCGAAGGCGGGGGCGGGAATTCCACGTTACGAACTGCCCGGCTAATCCGCTACAATCTCAATGTTTACCGGTACATACTCAATCGCGTTTCATGGCTAACGGCACCCAAGACGGCATTCAAATCCGCGGCAGCATCCCCGCGATCGTCACCCCGATGCTCGAAGACGGCAGTCTCGATCTGCCGGCGTTTCGCAAACTGGTCGACTGGCACATCGCGGAAGGCACCGATGCGCTGGTCGTCGTCGGTACGAGCGGCGAGTCGGCAACGCTCAGCGTCGAAGAGCACATCCTGATGATCCGCACGGCGGTCGAGCATGCGGCGAAACGCATCCCGATCATCGCGGGCGCCGGCGGCAATTCGACCGCCGAGGCGATCGAGCTGACGAAGCACGCGAAGGCCGTCGGTGCGGACGCGACGCTGCAGGTCGTGCCGTACTACAACAAGCCGACGCAGGAAGGCATGTACCGCCACTTCCGGACGATCGCCGAAGCGGTCGACCTGCCGGTGATCCTGTACAACGTGCCGGGCCGCACGGTCGCGGACATGGCGCACGAGACGACGCTGCGCCTCGCGCAGGTGCCGGGCATCATCGGCGTGAAGGAAGCGACCGGCAACATCGATCGCGCCGCGCACCTGATCAAGGCCGCGCCGAAGCATTTCGCGATCTACAGCGGCGACGATCCGACCGCGATCGCGCTGATGCTGCTCGGCGGCCACGGCAACATCTCGGTGACCGCGAACGTCGCGCCGCGCGCGATGAGCGAGCTGTGCCGCGCGGCGTTGGCCGGCGACGTCGCAACGGCGCGCGAACTGCACATGAAGCTGCTGTCGCTGCACAAGAATCTGTTCATCGAAGCGAACCCGATCCCGGTGAAGTGGGCGCTGCAGGCAATGGGCAAGATGCAGGGCGGCATCCGGCTGCCGCTCACGGCGCTCGACGAGCGCTGCCACGATGCCGTGCGTTCGGCCCTCGTCGAGGCCGGCGTTCTCGCCTGATGCCGACGCGGCCGCGTCCTGCGGCCGCCGGCTCGACCCCTGATCAACCCGCACCGGCCGGCTCCGTCCGGCGCCGCTCCTGACGAGCGTTCTAGCAAGACGAAGGATTTCATGAAACGTTTCGCCATTTCCTCTCGCGCCATCCAGTTGTCGGTGGTGGCGCTGGCGCTGGGCGCGCTCGCTGGCTGCGATACGCTGAACGACTACCTGGCCCCCGACCGGGTCAACTACAAGAACACCGGCTCGGCGCCGCCGCTCGCGGTGCCGAGCGACCTGAAGCCGGTGCAGACGACGCAGCAGTTCGTCGCGCCACCGACCAACGCAGGACTCGGCACGCTGCCGCCGCGGGCCACGACGCAAGCGGGCAACGCGACCGACGGCATCCCGAGCGCGCAGGATCCGCTCGGCATGCACATCGAGCGCGACGGCGATCGCCGCTGGCTCGTCGTCGACGGCCGCACGCCCGAGCAGCTGTGGCCGATCCTGAAGGAGTTCTGGCAGGAGAACGGCTTCTCGCTGAAGACCGATGCGCCGTCGACGGGCATCATGGCCACCGACTGGGCCGAGAACCGCGCGAACATTCCGGACGACTGGTTCCGCCGCACGATCGGCCGGGTCATCGATTTCGCGTACTCGTCGGGCACGCGCGACCGCTTCCGCACGCTTGTGAACCGGACGTCGGACGGCAACACCGACATCTCGATCACGCATAGCGCGATGGAAGAAATGATGGTCGGCCCGCAGGGCGGCACGTCGTCGCGCTGGGAGGAGCGTCCGCGCAACCCGGTGCTCGAAGCCGTGTTCCTGTCGAAGCTGATGCAGAAGTTCGGCCTGACCGACGCGCAGGCGAAGCAGTTGCTGACCGATGCGCGCCCGGCGACGGCGCCGGCGCAGGTCAGCGACACGAGCGGCGGCGCGGCGACGCTGCAACTGGCCGAGTCGTTCGATCGCGCGTGGCTGCGCGTGGGCCTGGCGCTCGACCGGACCAACTTCACGGTCGACAATCGCGACCGCGAGAAGGGCGTCTATACCGTACGCTATGCGAATTCGATGGAAGAGCTCAAGCGTGACGGCCTGTTCGGCAAGCTGTTCTACGGCGGCCCGTCGGCAGCCAAGCCCGGCAAGGAATACCTGATCAACGTGCGCGCGGCAGGCGCCAGCGGCACGCAGGTGGCGGTGATCGGCGCGAACGGCCAAGTCGACAACTCGTCGGACGCGCAGCGGATCATTTCGCTGCTGCACGCGCAACTGAACTGAGCGCGTGCGATTCGCCAGCCTCGGAAGCGGCAGCGAAGGCAACGCGCTGGTCGTCGAGGCCTCGAGCGGCACGACGACCACCCGCGTGCTGCTCGACTGCGGCTTTTCCGCCAAGGAGGTCGAGCGCCGGCTCGGCCGACTGAATCTCTGCATCGCCGATCTCGATGCGATCCTCATTACCCACGAACACAGCGACCACGTCGGCAGTGCGCTGACGCTCGCGCGCCGCGCGTCGCTGCCGCTCTACATGAGCTGGGGCACCGCGCGCGCGGTCGGCGCGGACGAGGCCGATATCGATCTCCACGTGTTGTGGGGCGACGAGACGGCCGCGATACGCGATCTGGCCGTGATGCCCTATACGGTCCCGCACGATGCGCGGGAACCGCTCCAGTTCGTGTTCATGGACGGAAACCGCCGGCTCGGCGTGCTGACGGACGTCGGGATGGCTACGCCGCACATCACGGCCGTCCTGAGCGGCTGTGACGCGCTGGTGCTTGAATCCAACCACGATACCGCGATGCTGGCCGCGAGCCGCTATCCGCAGTCGCTGAAGGCGCGGATCGGCGGCAACCACGGCCACCTGAGCAACGACGCGGCGGCCGACATCCTCGCGTCGCTCGAACGCAGCCGTCTCCAGCATCTGGTCGCGGCCCATCTGAGCCAGCAGAACAACCTGCCGGAACTGGCCCGCCAGGCGTTTGGCGGCGTACTCGGGACGGACGGGGAGGACGTGGTCGTGGCCTCGCAGGACGCGGGCTTCGACTGGCTGATGCTCGGATGAGCGGGGCAGGGCCGCTGCGGCGGCCCGAAGCGGCTGCCGGGCGCTCGATTCGAAAGCGGCAGACGTAAAAAAACCGGCCCTCGGGCCGGTTTTTTTCAGCTGATGCTGAAGGCTTACTGGCTTGCGCCCGAAGCCGGAGCAGCCGTCGCTGCCGAAGCAGCCGACGCCACTGCAGCAGCAGCGTCGCTCGCAGCAGCCGAAGCCGACGAAGCAGCAGCCGAAGCGTCGCTCGCAGCACCAGCAACTGCCGAAGCAGCCGACGAAGCAGCAGCCGATGCGTCGCTAGCAGCCGACGAAGCAGCTTGATCAGCGCTCTTGTTGCAAGCAGCCAGTGCAACAGCAGCCAACAGGGAAGCTACGAGGAGGGATTTCTTCATGATCACGTCCTTTTATGGTTAAAGGTAAGCAACAGCGCGAAACAATACCGGTAATGTGCTCCAACACCGACCTGGGCCGCTGGTGGAGATGCACTTCTTAGAGCGTGAATCTTCCCTACGGCTTGGGCGGAAATTATATGCACTTTCCTATCGACCGTCGACAAATGCGGGGTCAATACGTTGTCTTTCCCATACAGAATTTGATCTGCATGGGCATACGGGGCGACTCACACTAATTCCGGCTTCCGACCCGTATCCAGCCCGCACGATACCACTCGTGCAACAAGGCTGTCATCGAGGGACCCCGGGATAGTGTTACAAACCGTTTCGCCTCCATCTGGCGTTGATTGGCCAGTTCGGGCAGCCATTCCTCGGCTTGCTCGAGCGGACCTTCCTCGCCATTAATGAAGTACGAGCGCGCGTTATACATCAATGCGGCCCTTCTGTCGAGACGCACGCCACGGCGTGATGCCTGCGTAACGAACGCGGCCTCGGACAGCGGACGCTCGGGCGGGTCGAAAACGACGTTCGATTTGGGCTCGCTCAGGTAGCAGCCGAGGAATTCGGCGACGTCGCGCTTGCGCCAGCGGATCGCGTCGACGATCTCGGCGACACGGTCGACCATCGCCGGCGGCAACTGCGCGGGCGCGTCGACGGCCGGCTGCTTCGGATCGCGGTAGAGGTCGTCGCCGCCCGCGTCGCGCAGGCCGCCGCGCTCCGCGAGGTAATACAGGAACTGGGCGCCCAGCTCGCCGGCGGACGGGGCCCGAAAGCCGATCGAGCAGGTCATGCACTCGCCTTCGGCGACGCCGTCGTGCGCGATGTGCGGCGGCAGGTACAGCATATCGCCGGGTTCCAGCACCCATTCGTCGCTCGGCTCGAAGTTCTCGAGGATCTTCAGCGGCACGTCCGGCTGCAGCGACAGGTCCTTCTGCGCGCCGACCCGCCAGCGGCGCCGGCCTTCGACCTGCAGCAGGAAGACGTCGTACGAATCGAAGTGCGGGCCGACGCCGCCGCCGTCCGTCGCATACGAGATCATCAGGTCGTCCAGCCGCGCGTCGGGGATGAAGCGGAAGCGGTCGAGCAGCGCACGGGCCGCGTCGACGTGCAGGTCGAGCCCCTGCACGAGCAAGGTCCAGGATTTGCGCGTGACGGCAGGCAGCGAGTCGGGCTCGAACGGACCGTGCGACAGTTGCCACTTGTTACGAAAATGGGTGATCAATCGCGATTCGGCGTCATAGTCGGCGGCGAGTTCGAACAATGCATCGCGCGTGACCGGCGACGCGACGCCGGGGATCGCCTGGCGGATCAGCAGCGGCTTCTTTTGCCAGTAGCCGCGCATGAATTGCGCCGGCGTCAGGCCGCCGAGCAGCGGCGTGGGAAGATCGGAAGGCGGCGCGCCGAGCGGGGCGGCAGCGGCATCCCGCGGTTCGGCTTGAGACCGGTTGCGCATCGTATAATGAGTTTTGTATTTGGGAGAATTGGATGAAAATCGCAAAAAATACCGTCGTGTCGGTCACCTACAAGCTGTCGGACGCACAGGGCAATCTGATCGAGGAAAGCGACGAGCCGATGGTCTATCTGCACGGCGGCTATGATGGCACGTTCCCCAAGATCGAGGAACAGCTCGACGGCCACGAGGCGGGCTACCAGGCGCAGATCCAGCTCGAGCCGGAAGATGCGTTCGGCGACTACGATCCCGAACTCGTGAAGATCGAGCCGCGCGACCGTTTTCCCGAGCCGCTCGAAGTGGGCATGCAGTTCGAAGGCACGCCGGAAGACGGTGACGAGGAAGCCGACTCGCTGATCTATACGGTCACCGATATCGCCGAAGACAAGGTCGTGCTCGACGGCAATCACCCGCTGGCGGGCATGGCGCTGCGTTTCGCGCTGACCGTGAAGGACGTTCGCGAAGCCACCGAAGACGAAATCGAGCACGAGCACGCGCATGGCGCGGAAGGGCTCGAGATCGTCGACGAGGATGACGACGAAGACGGCGAAGCGCCGTCAGGGCGTACGCTGCACTGAGCTTGCCGGCAGGCCCGGCGCCGGCCCCGATGCGGGGGATGGTGCCGGCCACGACGCGCCGCCCGGTGCGGCGCCGTCGCCCTGCAGCGGCGGCGCGACCGACGACGCGTCGGGCAGCGCCGGCAGCGCGGGAATTTCCGGCATCTGCGGCAGCGGCACGTCGTCGCGCGGCGCGAGCGGCAGCGTGGGCGGCACCGGCAGGTTCTTCGGCACCTCCTGCAGGCTCACGTTGAAGATCGTCTGCCGCGCCGGCGAGACGCTGACCTTCACCCACTGATTCGCCGGATGGCGCGGTCCGATCGCGACGCGCGTCACGTTTCCTACCAGCTCACCGTCGTCGCCATGCAGCGGACGGTCGATCAGAAAGCCGTTCGCCAGCGGTTCGCCGCTCGCGTGCATCACCAGGATCGGGCCGCGGAACGTCGCCGCCGCCTTCACCAGCGTTCGTTTCAGCTCACGGAAGCCGTCGCGCACGCGCGGCCGGTTGAAACGCAGCCACGCGAAGCGCTCCGAGCGTTCATAGCGTTCGAACTGCGGATCGCCTTCGAAAATCACGACCATCGCGCGTGCTTCGCGCCGCTTCGCATATTCGGCCGCGTGGTCGATCCAGAAGCCGTTCGCGACGATGCGATCCTCGAATTCGCCGTTGCGCCCGCCCGCCGTCAAATAATGGTTGTTCGGCGCCGGCGCATTGAGTGCGACGTAGACGATGTCGTCGCGCATCCAGCGTGCGTTTTCGCGATACGGCCGGAACCGTGCGACTTCGCTCTCCCGCGTAATCTGCAGCGCGCCGGGATCGGGCAGCGCCGCGTCGGCGAGCAGCGTCTGCCGCAGGAAATCGAGCCGCTCGACCGGGTCGTAGCCGCCGCCGGCCGCGGTGCTGCACGCGATCCAGTCGTCGTGGCCGGGAATGAACACGAGCGGCACGCGCGCCGAATCCAGGATCGCGCCGCGCTGCGCATACAGCGTGTCGCGGCATGCTTCCTTCGAGCCTTTGAGATCGCCTGCGTAGACGACGAACGCGAGGTTGCGCTCGCGTGCGATCGCATCGAGCAGCCGCTGTGCGGCCGGTTCGTCCGCCGGGACGTTGATGACGCCCGACACGACCGCGAACGAGTAGGGCGCCGCGCTGCGCTTGGGCGGCGCGGCCAGCGCAGCGGCCTGCGCCAGCGCAAGGACCGCCGCGACCAGCGCGGCGGCGGCGCGGGCCGGCAGGCCGCGCGCAACGCGCTTACGCGTGCCCGTCGGCATCGTGCGACCGGACCAGCGTACGCAGTTCGTACAGCAGGTCGAGCGCCTCGCGCGGCTTGAGATCGTCGGGATCGATGTCGCGCAGTTTTTCGAGCGCCGGATGCGGCGTGTCGGGCAGCGCCGGCGCGTCCGCGCATTCGAGATCGTCTACGGCCGCCGGCGGCGCGCTGAAAAGATCGAGTTGCGGCGTGTGCTGGGATGCCGACTGCTGTTCGAGATACGCGAGGTGCTTGCGCGCGGCGCGGATCACCGGCGCCGGAACGCCCGCGAGCTGCGCGACCTGTAGGCCGTAGCTCTGGTTCGCCGGGCCTTCGTTGACCGCGTGCAGGAACACGATCCCGTGGCCGTGCTCGACGGCCGACAGGTGGACGTTGGCCGCTTGCGGGAATTCGGCCGGCAGTTGCGTCAGTTCGAAGTAGTGCGTCGCGAACAGCGTGTAGCACGCGTTGTGCGCGAGCAGGTGGCGCGCGATGGCCCACGCGAGCGCGAGGCCGTCGAAGGTCGACGTGCCGCGGCCGATCTCGTCCATCAGCACGAGGCTTTGCGGCGTCGCGTCGTTGAGGATCGCCGCGGCTTCGGTCATCTCGACCATGAAGGTCGAACGGCCGCCCGCGAGATCGTCGGCCGCGCCGATGCGCGTGAAGATCCGGTCGATCGGGCCGAAGCACGCCGACTTCGCCGGCACGTAGCTGCCGACGTACGCCATCAGCGCAATCAGCGCGGTCTGTCGCATGAACGTCGACTTACCGCCCATGTTCGGGCCGGTGATCAGCAGCA
The DNA here is from genome assembly GCF_017815045.1 of Burkholderia sp. CpTa8-5. NCBI lineage: Bacteria > Pseudomonadati > Pseudomonadota > Betaproteobacteria > Burkholderiales > Burkholderiaceae > Burkholderia > Burkholderia sp. CpTa8-5. The sequence goes on along the minus strand of NZ_JAGIQD010000023.1, from coordinate 57,587 downwards.
GCTTGCGCTCGGCGCCGAACCGGCAGTCGTTCGCGATGAACTGCTCGACCTGCGCTTCGACGACCGGATGGCGACCCTGCTCGATTTCGATGCCGATCTCGTCGGTGAAGGTCGGCGCGACCCAGTCGAGCGCGCGTGCGCGTTCGGCGAAGGCCGCCAGCAGGTCGAGCTCGGCGAGGGCCGACGCGACGCGCTGGCATTCGGGGATGAACGGCAGCAGCGCCTGCAGCACCGAGTCGTACAGCGCGCGCTCGCGCGCCAATGCGCGTTCCTGCGCGGACAGCGCCTTGTCCTCGAAGGTCTTCAGTTCCGGCGTGATGTAGCGCTCGGCGTTCTTCAGCGTCTGGCGGCGGCGGTAATCGTCGGGCACCTTGTCGGTCTGGCCGCGCGTGACCTCGATGTAGAACCCGTGCACCTTGTTGTATTCGACGCGCAGGTTCGCGATGCCGGTGCGCGCGCGCTCGCGCGCTTCGAGATCGATCAGGAACTGCCCGCAGTTCTCCGAAATGTCTCGCAACTCGTCGAGCTCGGCATCGTAGCCGCGCGCGATCACGCCGCCGTCGCGCACCATCGCGGCCGGCTCGGTGGCGATCGCGCTCGTCAGCAGGTCGAGGCATTCGGCGGGCGGCGCGAGCGCCGCGTCGACGCGCGCGAGCGCATCCGCGTTCGCGACGATCGCGCCGATGCGCTCGCGCAGCGCCGGCAGCGCGGCGAACGTGTCGCGCAGGCTCGACAGGTCGCGCGGGCGAGCGGACAGCAGCGCGAGCCGCCCGGTGATCCGTTCGACGTCGGCGATTTGGCGCAGCGCGCTGCGCAGCGCATCGAGGCTTGCGTTGGCCGGCGCATCGAGCAGCGCGCCGATCGCCTGCTGGCGCGACTGCGCGGCGACCGACGCGCGCGGCGGGTGATGCAGCCAGTGACGCAGCAGGCGGCTGCCCATCGTCGTGCAGCAGGTGTCGAGCAGCGAATACAGCGTGGGCGACTCGGTGCCGCGCAGCGTCTCGGTCAGTTCGAGATTGCGGCGCGTGGCCGGATCGAGCCCGATGTATTCGGTTTCGTTCTCGACCTTCAGGCTGCGCACGTGCCGCAGTTGCTGGCCTTGCGTGGCCGCTGCGTAGAGCAGCAGCGCGCCGGCCGCACCGCACGCGCTCGTCAGCGAATGCGCGCCGAAACCGTCGAGACTCGCGACGTCGAGCTGGTCGCACAGACGCTGCGTGCCCGACGCGATGTCGAAGTGCCAGGCCGGCATGCGCTTGCTTGCGCCTGCGCCGGCGGGAAGGGCGTCGGTCGCGCCGTCCGGCGTCAGGATTTCGGCCGGCCGGATGCGCTCGAGCGCGGCGGCGAGCTGTTCGGGCTCGATCTCGGCGAGCCGCAACGCACCGCTCGCGAGGTTCAGCCACGCGAGGCCGATATTGACCGCGACGCCGCGCTTGTTGTGGCCGGTGCACATCGCGAGCAGGTAGACGTCGTTCTTGTCGGACAGCAGCGCGGCATCGGTCAGCGTGCCGGGCGTGACGACGCGCACGACCTTGCGCTCGACCGGGCCCTTCGACGTGGCTGGATCGCCGATCTGCTCGCAGATCGCGACCGATTCGCCCATCTTCACGAGCTTCGCCAGATACTGCTCGACCGCGTGATGCGGGACGCCGGCCATCTTGATCGGCGTGCCGGCCGACGCACCGCGCTGCGTGAGGGTCAGGTCGAGCAGGCGTGCCGCTTTTTCCGCATCCTCGAAGAACAGCTCGTAGAAGTCGCCCATCCGGTAGAAGACGAGCGTGTCCGGATGATCGGCCTTGATGCGCAGGTACTGCTGCATCATCGGGGTGTGGCCTGCGAAGGCTTCGGGCGACAGCGTGGTCATAGGTCAGGCATGAAGTTGTTGCTTGGGTTGCCCGAGTTTACCAGTGGCTTCGACGCGAACGTGCGAAGTTGGCCGTTTGGTCGATTGCCGGCGGCGCCGTGCAGCGGCAACCGACCTCGAGCGCTGGCTCACGATCGTCGGCCATCAGGCGCCGACGAAAGGGCGCATGGCCGGCAGCCGCGCGCGCTTTCACCATTCCCGATCGAAAGCGTTGCCACGCGCGCGGCAGGGCGGCGGCGCCCGGCTTGCGAGCCTGCGCGCGCCGACCCCGTACCGCCGATCAGGACGCGTGCGCCGACGTCAGGCTGAGCGCCACCGCCTGCGCGACTTCGATGCCGTCGATCGCGGCCGAATAGATGCCGCCCGCATACCCGGCGCCTTCGCCGGCCGGATACAGGCCTTCGACGTTCATGCTCTGGTAGTCGTCCTTGCGTCGAATCCGGATCGGCGACGACGTGCGCGTCTCCACGCCGGTGAGCACGGCGTCGTGCATCGCGAAGCCGGCGATCTTCTTGTCGATCTCCGGCAGCGCTTCGCGGATCGCTTCGATCACGTAGTCGGGCAGCGCGGTGCCGAGATCGGTCGGCGTCACGCCGGGCTTGTACGAAGGCTCCACGGCGCCCAGCGACGTCGATGGCCGGCCCGCGATGAAATCGCCGACCAACTGACCCGGCGCGCGGTAATCGCCGCCGCCGAGTTCGAACGCGCGTTCTTCCCATTTGCGCTGGAACGCGATGCCCGCGAGCGGGCCGCCCGGATAGTCGTCCGGCGTGATGCCGACGACGATGCCCGCGTTCGCATTGCGCTCGGCGCGCGAATACTGGCTCATCCCGTTGGTGACCACGCGGCCCGGCTCCGAGGTCGCGGCGACCACCGTGCCGCCCGGGCACATGCAGAAGCTGTAGACCGCGCGCCCGTTGCTTGCGTGGTGGACCACCTTGTAGTCAGCCGCGCCGAGTTGCTTGTGGCCCGCGAACTTGCCGAAGCGGCTGCGATCGATCAACCCCTGCGGATGCTCGATGCGGAAACCCAGCGAGAACGGCTTGGCTTCGATGTAGACGCCGCGGTCGTGCAGCATCTGGAACGTGTCGCGCGCGCTGTGGCCCACGGCCAGCACCACGCGGTCGCACCGCAGCGTTTCCCCGTTGGACAGCTTGAGCGCGCGCACCTTGCCCTGGTCGATTTCGATGTCGTCGACGCGGGTTTCGAAACGCACTTCGCCGCCGAGCTCGTGGATCGACGCGCGCATTTTTTCCACCATGCTGACGAGGCGGAACGTGCCGATGTGCGGGCGGCTCAGATACAGGATGTCCTCCGGTGCGCCGGCCTTGACGAATTCGTCCAGCACCTTGCGGCCATAGTGGTTCGGATCCTTGATCTGGCTGTACAGCTTGCCGTCGGAAAACGTCCCCGCGCCGCCTTCGCCGAACTGCACGTTGGATTCGGGATTGAGCACGCTCTTGCGCCACAGGCCGAAGGTGTCCTTGGTGCGCTCGCGCACGGCCTTGCCGCGTTCGAGGATGATCGGACGGAACCCCATCTGCGCGAGGATCAGCCCCGCGAACAGCCCGCACGGCCCCATGCCGATGACGACCGGGCGCAGGAAATCGGCGTGTTCGGGCGCCTTCGTGACGAAGTGGTACGCCATGTCGGGCGTCACGCCGCAATTCGGCTTGCCGGCGATGCGCTCGAGCGCGGCCGCTTCGTCATTGACTTCGATATCGACGATATACGTGAGCTTGATGTCGGCGCGCTTGCGCGCGTCGTGCGCGCGGCGGAACACGGTGTAACGGAGCAGCCCGTCTGGTGCCACGCCAAGCTCCGCGAGGCGCGCGCGAATCGCGGCCTCGAGCGCGCTCTCGGGGTGGTCGAGGGGGAGTTTAATTTCGCTTAGCCGTAACATGATGACTCGGATGCGATTGCCACGGCGCCGTGGCGATGTTGATACAGGCGGGGCCGGCACGCCTACGGCGTGCTTCGCCGCGCGGGCATGCCGGACGCAAACCCTACGCTGTCGTTGCGGGACAAGCGGTGCGAGCGGCAGTACGCCGGCTCGAACGCGCAACTCGAGCAACTTCAGGATAGACGCACGAAGCGGCCCGCGTACACGGAAGATTGTCCCGCGTGTCGGGCGATCGGCGCGCCATCACGACGATGTCGCGCGAGCGGCTTGCGCGAAAGCCGCGCCACGCGGGCGCGGCCCGGGCTTACTCCGCTGCCGGATGCATGCGGCTGTAGCGGTTCAGGATCGGAATCATCTGCGCGTAGATCTTCGGGTTCGCGGCGACGATTTCATGGCGATGCAGGAAATCGGCGTCGCCCGTGTAGTTGCCGACGAGGCCGCCGGCCTCGGTGATCAGCAGGCTGCCCGCCGCCATGTCCCACACGTTGATGCCTTGCTCGAAGAACGCGTCGAGGCGGCCGGCCGCGACGTTCGCGAGGTCGAGCGCCGCCGCGCCCGGGCGGCGCAGGCCCGTGCAGGCCTGCGTCATTTCGGTGAAGAGGCGCGCGTACGCGTCGAGGCCGTCCTTCTCGCGGAACGGGAAGCCCGTGCCGACCAGCGCGTCCGACAGGCGGTCGCGGCGGCCGACGCGGATGCGGCGGTCGTTCAGGTACGCGCCGCGGCCGCGGGTGGCCGTGAACAGGTCGTTCTTGTTCGGATCGTAGACGACGGCCTGCGTGACGACGCCCTTGTGCTCGAGCGCGATCGATACGCAGTAGTACGGGAAGCCGTGGATGAAGTTGGTCGTGCCGTCGAGCGGATCGATGATCCACTTGAATTCGGATTCGTTCTCCGATTCGCCCGATTCCTCCGCGAGGATCGCGTGGTCGGGGTAGGCGGTCTTCAGCGTCTCGATGATCGCGTCTTCGGCGGCCTTGTCCACTTCGGTGACGAAGTCGTTCTGCTGCTTCTTGCGGATCTCGATCAGGTCGAGATCGAGGGACGCGCGATTGATGATCTGTCCGGCGCGGCGCGCAGCCTTGACAGCAATGTTGAGCATGGGATGCATGAGCCTGGATCCTGTAGCCGGCGGCACGGGCCGCCACGAAGTGGGACAACCGCCCGGAACGGCGCAAGCGTGCCGGGGCGAGGTGAGACGCGAATTGACAAAGAGCGGGGTACGACCCGCGCTGCGCCGAGCGCAACGCGTAAGGGCATGATTTTACCCGATTTTCGGCGGTTTCAGGCGACCGGCATGCGGGGAAACCCCACTGGCCGTCCGGACGAGTGGGTTTGCGCGGGCGATGGCGATACCATACGGCCATTCTGATGAACCGAGTCGTATCGTAGTGGAAACCCCGCAGAACACCGCCGCGCCGTCCGAATCGGGCGCGGCCTCGTCCGCGCCGCCGTCCGGCGGCTTCACGTCCACCCGCTTCGTGCTCGTCGAGCCGAGCCATCCCGGCAACGTCGGGGCGGCGGCCCGCGCGCTGAAGACGATGGGCTTCTCGCGTCTCGTGCTGGTCGCGCCGCGCGTGCCGCACGTGCAGAGCGACCCCGAGGCGATCGCGATGGCCAGCGGCGCGGACGACGTCCTCGCGTCCGCGCACGTCGTGCCGACGCTCGGCGAAGCGCTGTCCGGCGTGCACTGGTCGATCGCGCTGACCGCGCGCACGCGCGAATACGGACCGCCGCGCCTCGCGCCGCGCGCGGCCGCCGCGCAGGCGAGCGCGCAGGTCGGCGTGGGCGACATCGCGCTCGTGTTCGGCAACGAGCGCACCGGTCTCGCGAACGAGCATGTCGACCAGTGCAGCGCGCTCGCGCATATTCCGGCCAACCCGGCCTACAGTTCGCTGAATCTTGCGCAGGCCGTGCAGGTGCTCGCGTACGAGTTGCGCGTCGCGTTTCTCGAACAGGCGAGCGAGCCGTCGGCGCAGCCGCCGGCCGAAGCCGGCACGCTCGCGCAGAGCGACGAGATCGAGCGCATGTACGTGCACCTCGAGAACGCGTTGGTCGCGCTCGACTTCCTCGATCCGCGCAATCCGAAGAAGCTGATGCCGCGGCTGCGGCGCCTGTTTGCGCGCACGGGCCTCGAGCGCGAGGAGGTCAACATCTTGCGCGGCGTCGCGAAGCACATCCTGCTGAAGTCGGGCAAGCCGGACGGCGACGCGTAGGCGGCCGGCGCTCCGATTGGCGGGCGGGGCGGGAGTCCGCTGGATGCGGCGTGCGGCCGGGCAGGCCGTGCGTCGGCCTGCCGGAGACGTCGAACCGGCTGTTTCTCCCGACCGATCGCCTCCGGAAACCCCGCCGCAACAAGCGTCCCGGCCGAATACCCGCGCCGACGGCGGGGTGAACGCGCGACCGCGTGCGGCCGGGCGCGACTGGCCCTACAATCGCCGGACGTCATAAGCAAATGACCCGGCGCGATAACGGCCGGCATTGCCGGCGATGCGCGCCGGCCTTTTCCCAGATCACATCATGTTCACGAGACTGCGCGAAGACGTTGCAACGATTCGCGAGCGGGATCCCGCCGCTCGCAGTGCGTGGGAAGTGCTGACCTGTTATCCGGGGCTGCATGCGCTCGTGCTGCACCGTTTCGCGCACGCCTGCTGGCGCGCGAAACGCTACTGGCTCGCGCGGTTCGCGTCGCAGGCCGGCCGGTTCCTGACGGGGATCGAGATCCATCCCGGCGCGACGATCGGCCGGCGCGTGTTCATCGATCACGGCATGGGCGTCGTGATCGGCGAGACAGCGATCATCGGCGACGACTGCACGATCTATCAGGGCGTGACGCTGGGCGGCACGTCGCTCACGCGCGGCGCGAAGCGTCACCCGACGCTGGAAGCCGGCGTGATCGTCGGCGCCGGCGCGAAGGTGCTCGGCGGTTTCACGGTCGGCGCGGGCGCGAAGATCGGCTCGAACGCGGTGGTCGTCAAGCCGGTGCCGGCGGGCGGCACCGCGGTCGGCAATCCGGCGCGCATCGTGATGCCGGCGCAGCCGAAGCCGCAGCCCGAGCGCGCGGCGTTCTGCGCGTACGGGATCACGCCGAACGCGGACGATCCGATGTCGCTCGCGATTCACGGGTTGATCGATCACGCGGCGAAGGAAAGCCGCCGCGTCGACGAAATCGTCGCGGCGCTCGAGCGGCTCGGCACGCATCTGGAAACGCTGCAGGGCGCCGACGCGGCGCGCCTCGACCTGCGCAGGCTGTCGGCGGTGCTGGAAGGCAAGACGGTCGAACGCCAGATGTAACGAACGTGACGCGCACTGATCGCTGCTGGTCGGTGCGACGGCTGCGGCGGCGTCAGTCGAGCGGCATCGCGTGGATGCCTTCCGAGTCGACGCGCAGATAGCCGCCGCGCGGCATGCCGTGATCGAGATCCCAGTCGGGCAGCACCCAGCGGATCCCGCCCGGTTCCGCGTGGCGCGCGGGGCGGTGCGTGTGGCCGTGAATGATCACGCTCGCGCGGCTTTTCCGGAACAGCGCGGCCACGCCTTCCCGCGTGACGTCGTAGGCGGCCGAAGCAGGGCGCATCCGGCCCGCTTCGCTGGTCGAGCGCATGCGCTGCGCGAGCGCACGGCGCCAGCGGAACGGCCACGCGAGAAACAGCCATTGCGCGACGCGGTTGCGCGCGAAGCGGCGGAACACCTGGTAGCCGCGGTCGGCCGTGCACTGCGCGTCGCCGTGCGCGAGCACGATGCGCTGGCCGAATGCCATGATCAGCGAAGGGTCGGGCAACAGCATTGCGCCGGCCGCCTTCATGAAGCGCCGGCCGAGCAGGAAATCGCGGTTGCCGTGCATCACGTAGAGCGCGATCCCGCGCTCCGAGAACGTGTGCATCAGCGCGGCCATGCGCGCGGCGAACGGATCGTCGTCGAGGATGTCGTCGCCGATCCAGTATTCGAACAGGTCGCCGAGGATGAACACCGAGTCGGCGCTGTCGGCGGTGTATTTCACGAAATGCTCGAACGCGGCGACCGTCTTCGGAATCGCCTCGCTCAGGTGCAGATCGGACAGAAACAGGAACGGGCGTGCGGCTTGCGCGTATTCGCGCTCGCCCGGCACGCCCGCGGAGACGCTTCGCGGCGGACTCTCCTGCAACATCGAAGTGCCTCCGTAACGGCTGGTGCGTCAGACCACCACGGCCTTTTCGATCACGACGTCGTCGGTCGGCACGTCCTGATGGAAGCCGGCGTTGCCCGTCTTGACGCCCTTGATCTTGTCGACCACGTCCTGGCCTTCGACGACCTTGCCGAACACAGCGTAGCCCCAGCCCTGCGGCGTCGGCGACGAGTGGTTCAGGAAGTCGTTGTCGTTCACGTTGATGAAGAACTGGGCGGTCGCCGAGTGCGGATCGTTCGTGCGCGCCATCGCGACCGTGTAGTTGTCGTTCTTCAGGCCATTGTTCGCTTCGTTGTCGATCGGCGCGTCGGTCGGCTTCTGCTTCAGGCCCGGCTCGAAGCCGCCGCCCTGGATCATGAAGCCGTTGATCACGCGATGGAACACGGTGCCGTCGTAATGGCCCTTCTTCACGTAGTTCAGGAAGTTCTCGACCGTCTTCGGTGCCTTCGCGGCGTCGAGTTCGAGCTTGATCACGCCGTGGTTCGTATGCAGTTCAACCATGATGAATTCCTTCGGTGAGGCGGTTTAAATGGCACGCGGCCGGTCGTGCGACGCGGCCGCGTGTGGCGCCGGACGTGCCGGCAGGTGCTTACTTGGAGACGATGCTCGCCGATTCGATCACGACCGGTTGCGCCGGCACGTCCTGCATCGGCCCGCGCGAGGTCGTCGCCACGCCTTCGATCTTCTTCACGACGTCGAGGCCCGACACGACCTTGCCGAACACCGCATAGCCGTTGCCGTCCGGGTTCGGGTAGTCGAGGCCGCCGTTGTCGACCGTGTTGATGAAGAACTGCGCGGTGGCCGAATTCGGATCGCTCGTGCGCGCCATCGCGATCGTGCCCGTCAGGTTCTTCAGACCATTGCGGCTTTCCAGCGGGATCGGCGCGCGGGTCGGCTTTTCCTCGAAGTTGGTCTTGTAGCCGCCGCCCTGGATCATGAAGCCCTTGATCACGCGATGGAAGATCGTGCCGTTGTACTGGCCGGCCTTCACGTAATCGAGGAAGTTGGCGACGGATTTCGGCGCCTTCTCCGGATAGAGCTCGACGCGAATGTCGCCCTGCGAGGTCTTCAGCTGCACGACGGGGTGCGCGGTGGCCGTTTGCGCGAACGCGGGCGCGGTCGCGAGAAGGGCGGCGCCGCCAAGCGCCAGCAACAGACGTTTCATTGCGATCCTCAGGTTGGGAGGGAAGGAAGGCCGCGCCGCTTATTTAGACGGCGCGACGTACGGTGCCGCCAGTGCGCCCGACGGACCGCTGAACTGGAACGTCGGCGACATCGGCAGCGTGGTGGTGCTCACGTTCGCGGCGGCGCGGTCGGTGTAGTCGCGCGTGGCCGGCGACGTCGCGCGGGCGTTTGGCGCGGCTTTCGACGGCGACACGATTTTCTGCAGATCGGCGAGGCGCTGCGCGGTCGCGCCGCTCGTGCGGCCGAGCGATTGCGCGCGCTTGTACGATTCGGCCGCGAGGCGCAGGTACAGATCGCCGAGGTTCTCGTACGCGAGCGAGTAGCTCGGGTTCGATTGCGTCGCGGTGACGAGCGCGGTGCGCGCTTCGTCATAGCGGCCGTGCTTCGCGTAGAGCGCCGCGAGATTGTTGTACGGCTCGGGCAGTTCGGGGTACGCCTGCGTGATCGCGACGAACTGCTGGATCGCGTCGTCGTCGCGGTTCAGGCGGGCCAGCACGGTGCCGCGCTTGAACTGCGCCTGCACGTCGCGCGGGTTCGACGCGATGCGCGCGTCGAGCTGCGCGAGCGCCTGCTTCCACTGCTTGCCGGCGATCGATGCGTCGACTTCCGGGGTGCCGTCGGCGACCGCCGGGGCCTTTTGCGCATGCGCCGCAGGCGCTGCGAAAAGCGTCAGCGCGACGCCCATGACGGTGGTCGCAACGAGGGTCGCAGCGCTCGGCGCGCGGCCGCGATGAGGTTTCATAGGCGTAAATCGGAATGTTATACTCCGACCCATTCTAACAAAACGTCTGCGCGTTCCGGCGAGCGGCAGACAGTCTTTCTTAGCCTCTCGTGGCCGTCACCGCTGTGCTTGCAGCCTGACCGCCCCATGTGATATCGAGGACGCGCGGCCTGGCGCCGCGGCAGATGGTCCGTCCGTTTCACATGCTGGGCGAGCTTCGCCAGGGCGGTTTCCTTCGGCTCACGGTTCATCTCTATGGAATCACTGCGCATCTACAACACGCTCGCGCGTGACAAGCAAGTTTTCGTGCCGCGCCAGCCCGGCGAAGTGCGGATGTACGTATGCGGGATCACCGTCTACGACTATTGTCACGTGGGCCATGCGCGCATGCTGGTCGTGTTCGACCTCGTCCAGCGCTGGCTGCGTGCGATCGGCTATCGGGTCACGTACGTGCGCAACATCACCGACATCGAGGACAAGATCATCCGCCGCGCGGTCGAGAACGGCGAGACGATCAAGTCGCTGACCGACCGCTTCATCGGCGCGATGCACGAGGATGAAGCCGCGCTCGGCATCCAGCGGCCCGACATCGAGCCGCGCGCGACGCAGTTTATCCCGCAGATGCTCGGCATGATCGAGACGCTCGAGGCGAACGGCTACGCGTACCAGGCGACCGACGGCGACGTCAATTACTCGGTGCGCAAGTTCGCGAACTACGGGAAGCTGTCGGGCAAGTCGCTGGACGATCTCCGCGCGGGCGAACGCGTCGCCGCGAACGACGCGAAGCAGGATCCGCTCGACTTCGTGCTGTGGAAGCGCGCGAAGGCGGACGAGCCGGACGGCGCGTCGTGGGCGTCGAAGTACGGGATGGGGCGTCCGGGCTGGCACATCGAGTGCTCGGCGATGGGCTGCTCGCTGCTCGGCAATCATTTCGACATCCACGGCGGCGGGCAGGATCTGCAATTCCCGCACCACGAGAACGAGATCGCGCAGAGCGAAGGCGCGACCGGCGAGACGTTCGTCAATTACTGGATGCACAACGGCTTCGTGCAGGTCGACAACGAGAAGATGTCGAAATCGCTCGGCAACTTCTTCACGATCCGCGAAGTGCTCGAGCGTTACGACGCGGAAGTCATGCGCTTCTTCATCGTGCGCACGCACTACCGTTCGCCGCTCAATTACAGCGACGTGCATCTCGACGATGCACGCGCGTCGCTCACGCGTCTGTACACCGCGCTGAAGGATGTCGAGCCCGACACGCTCCCGCTCGACTGGAACGAGCCGCACGCACAGCGTTTCGCGGCCGCGATGAACGACGATTTCAACACGCCGGTCGCGGTGGCGACGCTGTTCGAGCTGGCGGGCGAAGTCAACCGCACGCGCGATGCGTCGCTCGCGCGGCAACTGAAACAACTGGCGGGCCTGCTCGGCCTGCTGGGCCGCGAACCGCGCGCGTTCCTGCAGCAGGCGTCCGGCGCCGCGCAGGCGGGCGGGCTCGCGGCCGACGAGATCGAAGCGAAGATCGCCGCGCGCGTCGCGGCGAAGCAAGCGAAGGACTATGCCGAAGCGGACCGGATCCGGGCGGAACTGCTCGAAGCCGGCATCGCACTTGAAGACAAACCGGGCGGATCGACCGAATGGCGTCGCGTATGAGCGCGGCGCGTTCCACTGACCGATCCGTCAGGTAGGAGGCAAGATGGCAACGGCCAGAAAAGCGCCGGTCAGGCGCGCGACTCCGGTCGCCGCGCGTCCGGCAGCCAAGCGCGTCCCGGCGACGAAGGCGGACGCGACACGCGCCGTGCCGAACGGCGCGCTGAACGGTCATGCGCAGCCGGCAGCCGCGCTGCCGGCCGCCGACGCGGCCCGCAAGACCCGTGCGTCCGAGGCGGACGGCGAGGAGGTCGTCGTGCGCCCCGCCTATTGGGACAAGGCGTGCGCGGACCTCGTCAAGCGCGACCGGATCCTGAAGAAACTGATTCCGAAGTTCGGTCCCGCGCATCTCGTGAAGCGCGGCGACCCGTTCGTCACGCTCGCGCGCTCGGTCGTCGGCCAGCAGATTTCGGTGCCGTCCGCCCAGTCGCTGTGGGCGTGCATCGAGGACGCCTGTCCGAAGCTCGCGCCGCAACCGGTGATCCGGCTCGGCGCGGACAAGCTGATCGCGTGCGGGTTGTCCAAGCGCAAGACGGAATACATCCTCGATCTCGCGCAGCATTTCGTGTCGGGGGCGCTGCACGTCGACAAATGGATGTCGATGGACGACGAGGACGTGATCGCGGAACTCACGCAGATCCGCGGCATCAGCCGCTGGACGGCCGAGATGTTCCTGATCTTCAACCTGTCGCGGCCGGACGTGCTGCCGCTCGACGACCCGGGCCTGATCCGCGCGATCAGCGTCAATTACTTCAGCGGAGAACCCGTCACGCGCAGCGAGGCGCGCGAGGTTGCGGCCAACTGGGAGCCGTGGCGCACCGTCGCGACCTGGTACATGTGGCGCAGTCTCGATGCGCCCGACGCCGACGCCTGAGCGCCGGCTATCGGGTTTTAAACATCAATAGTTGAGAGCCGGTTTTGAGCATCGCCCGCGCGGGTAGAATACGCGCTGCCGCAAGACCCAAGGATTCGAACACATGAAGACCACATTTCTGGATTTCGAACAGCCGATCGCCGAACTCGAGGCCAAGATCGAAGAGCTGCGGTTCGTGCAGGACGACTCGGCTGTCGATATTTCGGAAGAAATCGAGCGGCTGTCGAAGAAAAGCCAGCAACTGACGAAAGACCTCTACGCGAACCTGTCGCCGTGGCAGGTTTCGCAGATCGCGCGGCATCCGCAGCGGCCGTACACGCTCGATTACGTCGCGGAACTGTTTACCGATTTTCACGAGCTGCATGGCGATCGCGCGTTCGCGGACGACCTGTCGATCGTCGGCGGTCTCGCGCGCTTCGGCGGCCATCCGTGCATGGTGATCGGTCACCAGAAGGGTCGCGACACGAAGGAGCGCGCCGCGCGCAACTTCGGGATGCCGCGTCCGGAAGGCTATCGCAAGGCCGAACGCCTGATGCGTCTGGCCGAGAAGTTCGGACTGCCGATCTTCACGTTCGTCGACACGCCGGGCGCGTACCCGGGCATCGGCGCGGAAGAGCGCGGCCAGTCGGAGGCGATCGGCCGCAACCTGTACGTGATGGCCGAGTTGAAGACGCCGATCATCACGACGGTGATCGGCGAGGGCGGTTCGGGCGGCGCGCTCGCGATCGCCGTGGCCGATACCGTGATGATGCTGCAGTTCTCGACCTACTCGGTGATCTCGCCGGAAGGCTGCGCGTCGATCCTGTGGAAGAGCGCCGCGAAGGCGCCGGAAGCCGCGGAAGCGCTGGGCCTGACCGCGCACCGCCTGAAGGCGCTCGGCCTGATCGACAAGATCATCAACGAGCCGCTCGGCGGCGCGCATCGCGATCCGAAGGGCATGGCCGCGCTGCTGCGCCGTGCGCTGGCCGATTCGCTGCGCCAGTTCCAGGGCATGAGCATCGATGCGCTGCGCGAGCGCCGCTTCGAGCGCCTGATGGCCTACGGCAAGTTCAAGGAAACCACGCCGGGCGCATGACCGGCCGTGTATTCAATGCGCGCGCCGCTGCGCGCGCGTCCCGCTCGTGATCCCGCCCACCGAATTCTCCACCGACCGCGTCGTACTCGACGCGGTCGGCGTTGCGCTTTCCGGCCTGCCGCCGGATGCGCGCATCGCGATCGCGTACAGCGGCGGCCTCGATTCGACCGTGCTGCTCGATGCGGCCGTGCGCGTCGCGGGCGCATCGCGCTGCGTCGCGCTGCACGTGCATCACGGCCTGAGCGCGAACGCCGATGCGTGGGTCGCGCATGCCGAAGGGCAGGCGGCGCGGCTCGGTGTCGCGTTCGAATCGATGCGCGTCGACGTGCCGCGCGACAGCGGGCTCGGTATCGAGGCGACGGCGCGCGAGCGTCGCTACGCGGCGCTCGACGAGATGGGCGAGCGCCACGGCGTGGCGGCGCTGTGGCTCGCGCAACATGCGGACGACCAGGCCGAGACGGTGCTGCTGCAACTGCTGCGCGGGGCGGGAATCGCGGGGCTCGCCGCGATGGCCCCGCGTTATCGCCCCGACGGCGTGAGCATCGAGCGCGTGCGTCCATTGCTGAGACTGTTGCGCGCACAACTTGAGCGCTATGCGGAGCAGCACGCGCTCGCGTGGATCGACGACGAATCGAACGGTGATACGCGCTATGCGCGCAATGCGCTGCGCGTCGACGTGCTGCCGGCGCTGGCCGTGCATTTCCCGGGCTTTCGCGACGCGCTCGGTCGTGCGGCCCAGCATGCGGCGGCCGCTCAGCGGCTGCTCGACGATCTGGCCGAGCTGGATTTCGCTGTCGCCGCGCGCGATGACGGTCAGGCGCTGTCGCGCGACGCGCTGATCGGCTTCGACGACACGCGCGGCGCGAACCTGCTGCGCTTCTGGATGCGCCGGCTCGGTTTGCCGGGCGCGTCGGCGGCCCGGCTCGCCAACATGATGCGGCAACTGCGGGCGGCCCACGACGCGCATGCGCTGCGCGTCGATCACGCGGGGCAGTGCCTGCGGCTCTATCGCGACGTCGTCTACTGGGAAGCGGGCGACAGCAGCGAGCCCGCCGACGACGGCACGGGTACGTCGCAACCGGAGGTGGCACTCGCATGGGACGGACAGGACGTGTGGCACCTGCCGGGATGGCGCGGCACGTTCGTGTTCGCGCCGGCCGATGCGGGCAGCGCCGATGCGGTGCCGGAGGGGCTGCTGCGCGGTGCGCGGCTGGCGGCGCGTGCGCGGGCCGGCGGCGAACGGATGCGCACGTCGCCGGGCGGGCCTGGCCGGACGCTGAAGAATCTATTCCAGGAGCGCGGCGTGCCGGCCTGGCAGCGCGACGTGCCGCTGCTGTTCGCGGGTGACCGGCTGATCTACGTGCCGCGGCTGGGCGTCAATCGCGACATCGGCGAGCTTGCCGACGCGACGTTGGGCGCCGCCGCATGGCGCCGGCTCGAATGGCGTCCCGACCTGCTGATCGCATAGCGGCGGCGGGCTGCCGGCTGCGCGATGGCGCGCCCATTTTCACCATTTGGTAAACAGCGCCGGAACGGCCGGCGACACGGCGCGCGGCTTGTCAAGTGGGCGTCTATCGGGTACGCTCGGTCGTTTGCTCGGCTCGATTTTTGAGCGTTTTGTGCAGGTTTTCCGCGTGACGTACCCGGTTTGCGCGGCCTGATCGGCCTTCCGGGCAAAATCCGTCACGCTTGCGTGTTGCGTCCCAGCCGTCCCCCTCGTCGTCCGTCCACAGCCACAAGCCGCGTGACCGAACGGCAACGCGGCCTGCCCAGCGCGCCCGTGCGGCTTCTCCTCCAGTTCAGAACGACAATGGCACTCATCGTACACAAATACGGCGGCACTTCGATGGGCTCGGTCGAGCGCATCAAGAACGTCGCGAAACGCGTCGCAAAATGGCATCAGGCCGGGCACCAGATGGTGGTCGTGCCTTCGGCGATGTCCGGCGAAACCAACCGTCTGCTCGGTCTTGCGAAAGAGATTTCGAGCCAGCCGAGCCCGCGTGAGCTCGACATGATCGCGTCGACCGGCGAGCAGGTCAGCGTCGGCCTGCTGTCGATCGCGCTGCAGGAAATCGGCGTCGAGGCCGTGAGCTATGCCGGCTGGCAAGTGCCGATCAAGACGGACAGCGCGTTTACGAAGGCACGCATTCACTCGATCGACGACGAGCGCGTGAAGGCCGACCTGAACGCCCGCAAGGTCGTGATCATCACGGGCTTCCAGGGCGTCGATCCGGACGGCCACATCACGACGCTGGGCCGCGGCGGTTCGGACACGTCGGCGGTGGCGGTGGCCGCTGCGCTGGGCGCCGAAGAGTGCCTGATCTATACCGACGTCGACGGCGTCTACACGACCGATCCGCGCGTCGTCGAAGAGGCGCGCCGCCTCGATCGCGTGACGTTCGAGGAGATGCTGGAAATGGCCAGCCTCGGCTCGAAGGTCCTGCAGATCCGCTCGGTCGAATTCGCCGGCAAATACCAGGTGAAGACGCGTGTGCTGTCGAGCCTGACCGATCCGCTGATTGCGCTCGACGAAGAAATGCGCTCGGGCACCCTGATTACTTTTGAAGAAGACGAGACCATGGAAAAGGCAGTCATTTCCGGCATCGCGTTCCAGCGCGACGAAGCACGCATTGCGGTGATGGGCGTGCCCGACAAGCCGGGCATCGCATATCAGATCCTCGGCCCGGTGGCCGATGCGAACGTCGACGTCGACATGATCATCCAGAACCAGAGCGTCGAAGGCAAAACCGACTTCACGTTCACGGTTGGTCGCGGCGACTACCAGAAGGCGATGGACATCCTCACCAACCAGGTGCAGGGCCATGTGAGCGCCGAGCGCGTGCAGGGCGACCCGAAGGTGTCGAAGGTGTCGGTCGTCGGCGTCGGCATGCGTTCGCACGTGGGCGTCGCGAGCAAGATGTTTCGCACGCTGTCGGAAGAGGGCATCAACATCCAGATGATCTCGACGTCCGAAATCAAGATTTCGGTGCTGATCGACGAAAAGTACATGGAACTGGCCGTCCGAGCGTTGCACAAGGTGTTCGAACTCGACCAGGCGTCGTGAATTTTTCGTGATGCATTGAAGAAAATGCGTCACGGAAATTGACGCGCGGTTCGAAACCCTATATTATTTCGTTCTCGTCGCACTGCCTCCCTGGTGCGAGCGAAAGTTTGGGAGACGTGGCCGAGAGGTCGAAGGCACTCCCCTGCTAAGGGAGCATCTGGGCCAAAACCTGGATCGAGGGTTCGAATCCCTCCGTCTCCGCCAAAAGCGGTGACAAAGCCCCGCAAGTTCTCGGACTTGCGGGGCTTTTTCTTTTTCGGCTCCTCCGTAGACCCTTGCAACCCTGCTCCGCGCGGGTCCGTGCGCATTTCGACGGTCGGAGGCGGTGTGACGGGTTATTGCCGCTCCATGTAAAGGAACGGCTAGCGTTGGGTGCGAAATTAACCGGTCGATGCCGCAAATTGATGGAACTGCTCAACCGGAGTATCAAGGTTCTGCGTCTCGAGGGGCGTTGGTTGAGCCCTCTTGCCATGGTGTCGAGCTCGGCTTGGGAATAGGCAGAGACGTCAGTACTCTTCGTGAAGTACTGCCTCGGCAGCCCATTCATGTTTTCATTCGAGTCGCGTTGCCCCGGATTCCGCGGATCGCGGAAAGAGACCCGAACGTCGATTGCGACCGTAAAGCCTTTGTGATTCGCCATTTCCATACCCCGGTCCCAGGCCAGCGACTTATATCGTTTCGGCGATAATTCGCTGGCATGTCGTATCAATGTGTTGACCACGGCTTCGGCATCCTTGCCGGCTACTTTAACCGGCATCACAAACCGGTTTTGGCGTTCGACGACGATCGAAATCCGGCCACTTGCGTTGCCCAATAGCAAGTCGCCTTTCCGGTGTTTGGGTATTGCGCGATCCTCCGGCGTGGCGGGGCGTTCACTGATCCTTCTTCGACTGCTGACGAGCCATACTTCAGCGCGTTCCGAGGACCCCGGATCGATGGCTTCATTACAATTTGCAAACAGTATCAAATGCCGATGTGCGCCGGGCCCTCGCGTTGATTTTGCGCGACGGTCCTGCTACAGTCTCGCCGAAACAATGCGCCGGATAAGTTAAGCTGGTTGGCAGTGCGATCGTATTGTGCTCACTGATGTGATTGCTTGTCTTATCGGGCATATGTGGCTCGGGAGCCCATAAGTCGATGTCTCCTCCGTTGAGGCCGATATACACGACAGCGCGCTCGGCGAAAGCGGGGTGTGACAGCGCACTGGCGAGCAGCACAATAGAAAAATTACCCTCAGCGAAGTAATCTCAAAGAGAACAAAAAAATGGCCGATTTGCATTGGACCATGCCAATCGCCAGATGGACGTCGATTTCGACCGCGGGGGTGCCGGGCGTCGAAGCCCTCGATCCGATGGTGCGACGTCGCTTGAGCCGGCTGTCGCGTCTCGCGCTTCAGGTCGCCTACGACTGTGTCGGGACGGAAAATCCGGTGCGTGTGGTATTCGCATCGCGTCACGGCGAACTGGTGCGTACCAGCGGCATTCTCGCCGCCATTGGCGCCGCGGAACCTGTTTCGCCGACGGCCTTCAGTCTTTCGGTCCTCAATGCCGTTACAGGCATATTCGGAATCGCCCGGCGTGACCGGTCCGCCGCGACCGCGGTCGCGGCCGGGCATGAAACGCTCGGTTACGCGCTGCTCGAAGCTTATTCCCAATACGAAACGTCGCCGGCATCGCCGGTGTTGCTCGTCTATGCGCACGAGCCGGCCGATCCCGTCTACGGCGACGTCGATGACGACACGGAGAGCGTGGGGCTGGCGATTCTGCTCGATGCCGGCGAGCCGGCCGGTCATCTGGTCTGTGAAGTGGCGGAGGATGGCCCGAGTGAGGCGGGGGCGACCGGCGATGCGGCCGGTACGCAAAGCGCGGCGGTGCTGCGTTGTCTGTCGGCGCGCACGACGGCGTCGTGGCGCGGTCAGCACGCATCGTGGCGATGGAGCTGGCATGATCGCGCGGCTTGACTACGGCTGGCGCCTGTTCGCGACTGGCGCGAGCCTGGTTTTTTTTGCGCTGTGCGGATCGGTGTTCTCGTTGCTGGCAATCGTCGTCGGCGGGGTATGGCCGCACCGGCGCTCGCGTCAGCGCGGCGTGACACTTGTCATCCATTATTTCTTCCGCGCGCTGGTTGCATTACTGCAGCGTATCGGCGTGATGAGGCTCGAGCTGAGCGGCGTCGAGCGCCTTGCAAAAGGCGGCCCGGCAATCGTTGTCGCCAATCACCCGACCTGGCTCGACGTCATGGTGCTGCTGTCGTTGACGCCGAAGGCATGCTGCGTCGTCAAGCGCGGTCACTGGGGCAACCCGTGTTTCTGGGGCATCGTCCGTGCAGCCGAGTACGTAAGCAATGCAGATGCCACTGATCTCGTCGAGGCCGGAGCGAGGCAACTGGCGGCGGGCTACACGATGATCATCTTTCCGGAAGGGACGCGCAGCCCAGGGGGCGATCGCCTGCATGCGTTCTCGCGCGGCTTCGCGCATATGGCGCTGCAGTCGCGCACGCGGATCCAGCCGGTTCTGATCGATTGCGATCCGCCGGTATTTACCAAGACGCTTCGTTGGTATCACGTGCCGTCTCGTGCGTTTCGCATGCGCATCGACGTGCTGGAACCGATGGATCCGAACCGGCTGGCGCCGAGCGTGGCGCCGCCGTCGATTGCCGCTCGCAGCATTGCCCGCGAGGTGGAAGTACACATTACTCAACGCCTGTTTCAGCATGGATACTTTAAAACTGCAAATTAAGCAGCTTCTGATCGAGATGCTCGATCTTAGCGACATGACGGTCGACGAAATCGACGACGACGCGCCGCTATTCTCGACCGACGGGATCGGGCTCGATTCCGTTGATGCACTGGAAGTCGGCATCATGCTGCGCAAGAAGTTTCAATTGACGATCGCGGCGAACGACGAGCGCACGAAAGCGCATTTCCGGTCGATCAACACGCTGGCGGCCTTCATTGCCGATCAGCAGTCTCATCACGCATCGCAAGAAGCCGTGCTGGAAAAAGGGGCCCACTCGTGACCGACGCTGAAATCCTGGAGCGCATCCGCGCGATCTTTCATGAGAATTTCGCGATCGAGCCCGAGCGCGTGACGCCCGATACGCACCTGTTCGAGGAACTCGACCTGGACAGCATCGACGCAGTCGATCTGGCCATCAAGCTTCAGGAAATGACGGGCAAGCGCATCAAGCCCGAAGAGTTCAAGTCGGTTCGGACCGTCGGTGACGTCGTTGCCGCCGTTCACGCGCTGCTCGCGCGCGCGTGACGATCACGGTGACGGGCATGCGGGCGACTACAGGCACGATCCTGCCGCGCTGGTCAGCGGTCGCTGCCAGGGTGGCGCTGGTCGTGGCCTATCCGCTCGTCATCCTGTTTGCGTGGCAAAGCATGTCGCCGCGTTACGTCGGTTGCCTGCTGGTTGCGTTGCTGTGGCTGCAGCGCACGATCGGCAAGGGCCCGCTGGCGCAGGCGCTCAAACGGCTCACGACGCTCGACTGGTGCGTGGCCGGTGCATTGACCGCGTTGTCGGTCGCGATCGCCGTGACCGATAGCGAGCGACTTCTTCATCTTTATCCCGCATGCGTGAGTGCCGGTTTGCTGGTCGCGTTCGGCGCCACCCTGCGGCACGGTCCGACAATGATCGAAAAATTCGCACGACTGACCTATCCCGAGCCCGGCCCGGCAATCGTCCGGTATACGCGGCGCGTCACCCAGGCGTGGTGCGCGTTCTTCATCGTCAACGGCGGTTTTTCGGTTTATACGGCGCTGTACTGGAGCCGTGAATCATGGGCGCTCTACAACGGGCTGATCGCGTACGTGCTGATCGGGATGCTGCTTGCGGGCGAGTGGCTGTGGCGCAGGTTCGTCGTCGTACCGACGCGGAAACGGGCGGGTGTCGCATGATCGCACTGCACGAGATGCTGTGTGCTGAAGTCGATAGCGGCGTGGCGGTCTGTCGCGACGGCACCGCGCTGCTGACGCTGCGGGACCTGCGGGCCCGCGTGGACGCCATCGCCCGGCTGGTGGACGCGCGCGGCGCGCGTCGGGTCGCGATCTGCACGGACGATCCATACGCGTTCGCGTGCGCATTCTTCGCGGTCGCGGCGACCCACGGGGAAATCGTGATTCCGGCGAGCAACGCGCCAGGCTACCTCGGCGATCTGGCTCATGCATACGACCTGGTGCTGGATGCGCCGGCACTGGCCGCGTGCGAGCGCGACACGGCGGGCGAATCGGATATCACCGCCCGCCCGATCGACGCTGCCGCCGCGGTGACGCTTTATACGTCGGGCAGCAGCGGCACCGCGAAACCGGTGCGGAAGTCGCTCGCGCAGTTCGATGCCGAAGTGCGCACCCTGCAGCGCGAGTGGGGCGACCGTATCGGGGCGGCGGTGACGCTGTCGAGCGTGCCGCATCACCACATCTACGGACTGCTCTTCAGGATTCTGTGGCCGCTGGCAGCGGGCCGTGCGTTCGACCGAATGCCGGTGCTCGAGCCGCTGCAACTGCAGCAGCGGCTGGCCGAATACGGTGGCGGTGTCGTGGTTTCCACGCCGTCGCAACTGATGCGCTGGCCGGCGTTACCCGGCTTTCCGATGCAGGCGCCGCCGCCATGCGCGTTCTTCTCGTCGGGCGGCCCGCTGTCGGCCGATGCAGCGATCGTCTATTCGAACGCGTTCGGCGCCGCGCCGCTGGAGATCTTCGGCAGCACCGAAACCGGCGGCATCGCGTGGCGGCGTCAGGATGTCTCGTCCGCGTGGCAGCCGCTGACGGGCGTCGACGTGCGTTGCGATGACGACGGCGTGCTGTGCGTGCGTTCCGCCCATCTCGGTCACGACCGCTGGCACCCCACCGACGACACCGCGCGCTTCGACGCGTATGGTCGCTTCGCACTCGCGGGGCGGCGCGATCGCGTCGTCAAGCTCGACGGCAAGCGTGTTTCGCTGCCCGAACTCGAGGCGCGGTTACATGCGCACGCCTACGTCGAGCAGGCGGCGGCCGTGGTGGTCGACGGCACGACCCGTGCGCACGTCGGCGTCGTCGCGGTATTGACCGCGGCAGGGCGCGACGCACTGGCGAGCGAGGGGCGACTTGCGGTTGCCACGATCTTGCGGCATGCGCTCGGCGCGTACTTCGACGCGGCCGCCTTGCCGCGCTACTGGCGATTCCCGCACACGATGCCGTTCGATGCGCGCGGCAAATTGCCGGCCGTCGCGCTGGCGGCCGCGTTCACGGCCACGCCGGAGGGTTTCGAACTGCTCGCTTCGTGGCGCAGCGACGACGCGTTGCATTACGAGCTGCGCGTGCCGGCCGCGCTCGCGCATTTCGACGGGCATTTTCCGGGGCTGCCGATCCTGCCCGGTGTCGTGCAAATCGACTGGGCCGCACGCCTCGCCGGCCGCGAAATACCGGCCGCGCGCGCCATCCGTTCCATCGAACACCTGAAATTCAAGGCGCCGGTGCCGCCGGGTGCGGTGCTGGCGTTGCGTATCGCGCACGACCCCGTACGCGGACGTGCGCGCTTCGCGTTTCGCTGCGCCGGGCGGGAATGCACGTCGGGCGTGTTGGTCTACGGCGCGGCGGAGTGATGAGCGACACCTGCATCGTCATTCCGATCTACAACCATCGCGAAGCGATCGGCGGCACGCTGGCGCGCCTCGTCGTGCACGGCCTGCCGATCCTGGTGGTCGACGACGGCAGCGATGCACCGACGCAACAGGTGCTGGCCGCGCTGGCCGCGCACTATGCGCCGTCGGTGACGCTGCTGCGGTTGCCCGTCAACGCCGGAAAGGGCGCGGCGGTCATGGAAGGATTGCGCGCCGCGCGCGCCCGCGGCTATCGGCACGCGATTCAGATCGATGCCGACGGCCAGCACGATGCCGCCGACGTGCCGACGTTCGTGGCGGCCGCGCAGGCGGCGCCGGACGCCGTGATCCTGGGCCGGCCGCGTTTCGACGACAGCGTGCCGAAGGCCCGCCTGTATGGCCGCTACCTCACGCACGTGTGGGTATGGATCGAAACGCTGTCGCTCGACATCCCCGATGCGATGTGCGGGTTTCGGCTTTATCCGGTCGCTGCCGTTTGCGAACTGATCGACGCGGTATCGATGCCGACCCGAATGGCTTTCGACAGCGAAATCCTGGTCCGGCTGCACTGGCGCGGGCTGACGTTCAAGACGGTCCCGACGCGCGTCGTCTACCCGGCCGACGGCGTGTCGCATTTCGACGTCTGGCGCGACAACGTGCGCATCAGCATGAGCCATGCGCGGCTCGTCGCGGGGATGCTGGCGCGCGCACCGATGCTGCTGACCCGTCGGCTCGTCGGGCGGCGCGGCGCATCGCCGGCGGCGCGCACGCGCGCGTGGTGGCGCCTGCCGGAACGCGGCAGCCGTATCGGCATGGCGTTGCTGGCGCTCAGTTGCCGCTGGTTCGGCAAGGGCTTCACGTCGCTCTGGCTGCATCCGATCGTCGGTTACTTCGTGCTGACGAATCGCACGGCGCGCACCGCGTCGCATGCCTATATCGCGCGGCTGCGCGACGCGCGAGCGGTGGACGTGCCGAAGCCGGGATGGCGCAGTGCGTACCGGCACATGCTTGCCTTCGCGCAGGCGGGATTCGACAAGTTCGTCGCATGGTCAGGCCGTCTCGACGAACTCGACGTGCGCTTCGACGATTCGTCCGCGTTCGATACGCTCGCCGCGAGCGGGCGCGGCGCGCTCGTGATCGGCGCGCACCTGGGCAACCTGGAGATGACCCGGGCGCTTGCGCTGCGCGACGCGCACACGAAGGTGACGGCGATCGTCTACACCGAGCATGCGAAGCGTTTTACCGGTGTGCTGGCCGGCGCGAATCGGGAATTCGGCAAGCAGCTCGTCGAAGTGGCGGACTTCGGGCCGGATACGGCGATGATGATGCAGTCGCGCATCGACGCGGGCGAGTTGCTCGTGATCGTCGGCGACCGCGTGCCGCCGCGCGATTCCGGCAAGACGGTCGACGCCTGTTTCCTCGACGCGACGGCGCCGTTCGCGCAGGGCCCGTACATCCTCGCGCACGCGCTCGGTTGCCCGGTCTACCTGTTCTTCTGCCTGAAGGAGGGGCGCGGCTACCGGCTCTATTTCGAACCGTTCGCCGACCGGATCGAGCTGCCGCGCCGCGAGCGCGCGGGCCACGTTGCCGAATGGGCGCAGCGCTATGCCGCGCGGCTCGAACACTATTGCCGCAAGGCTCCCTATCAATGGTTCAACTTCTTCGATTTCTGGGCGCGGCCCGATGGAGGTCCGCGTGGCCGAGCATGACATGAACGACGCCGCGGGGACCGCCGCCGCGCACGCGAACCGGCCGCCCGTCGTGATCGGCGGCCGGCATCTGACGATCGAGGACGTCGTCACGGTCGCCCGCGACGGTGCGCCGGTCGCGCTGAACGCGGCGCCCGAATGGCGCGCGCGGATCGAGCGCGGCGCAACCTGGCTGCGCGACTATCTCGCGAATGGCGGCACGCTTTACGGGGTAACGACCGGCTATGGCGACGCGTGCGTGGTCGAGGTGCCGCCGGCGCTCGTCGAAGCGCTGCCGCTGCAACTGACGCGCTATCACGGGTGCGGGATGGGCGACTGGTTCGACGCGACGCAAACGCTCTCGATCGTCGTCGCTCGGCTCAACTCGCTCGCGTTCGGCTACTCGGGCGTGCGCTTCCTGTTGCTCGAACGGCTGGCCGATCTCGTGAATCACCGGATCCTGCCGCGCATTCCGTCGGAAGGCTCGGTTGGCGCCAGCGGCGACCTGACACCGCTGTCCTATGTCGCAGCGGCGCTGGTCGGCGAGCGCACCGTATCGTTCGATGGCGACGAACGGGACGCGCGCGCCGCGTGGGACGCGATCGGTCGCGCGCCGCTGTCGCTTGCACCGAAAGAAGGACTGGCCTTGATGAACGGCACGGCGGTCATGACCGGCCTGGCCTGTCTTGCCTTCGCCCGTGCCGATCACCTGACGCGGATGGCGGCCCGGCTGACCGCATTGACGACCGTCGCGCTCGACGGGCGGGCGGGGCACTTCGATGCACGATTGTTCGACGCGAAACCGCATGCGGGGCAGGCTGAGGCGGCCGCATGGATACGCGCCGATCTCGCCGGGCGCGATGAACTCCCCGGACGCCGTCTGCAGGATCGCTATTCGGTGCGGTGCGCGCCGCACGTGATCGGCGTGGCGCGCGACGCGTTGTCGTGGATGCGTCGCGACATCGAGAACGAACTGAACAGTGCGAACGACAATCCGCTGATCGATCCGGACGAAGGATGCGTGCTGCACGGTGGCAATTTCTACGGCGGTCACATCGCGTTCGCGATGGACGCGCTGAAGACCGCCGTGGCGAACCTCGCCGATCTGATGGACCGCCAGCTCGCGCTGCTGGTCGACGACAAGTTCAGCAACGGACTGCCGCGCAACCTGACCGGCGCGGCGCCGGAGCGCGTGGCGATCAACCACGGGTTCAAGGCCGTGCAGATTTCTTCTTCCGCGTGGACCGCGGAGGCGCTGAAGCATACGATGCCGGCCAGCGTGTTCTCGCGTTCGACCGAGTCGCACAATCAGGACAAGGTCAGCATGGGGACCATCGCCGCGCGTGATTGCCTGCGCGTGCTGGCGCTGACCGAACAGGTTGCCGCCGCGCATGTGCTCGCGACCGTGCAGGCCGCCCGGCTGCGTCTGCGCGACGCCCCCGGGACACAGCTTTCGCCTGCGCTGCGCGCGTTCATCGACGACGTTGGCCGCCAGTCGCCGCTGGTGGTCGAGGACCGGCCGCTCGAAGCGGAGCTGCGTGCGCTGACCGCGCGTCTTGCGGCATGCGAGCCGATCGGCGAAGCATCCGGCGGCATCCGGCGCGGGGAGGCGGCATGAACGCATCTCGTCCGCCGCTGACCGCGACGGCTCGCGTCGAGGTCCTGTTTCACGATGTCGACGCGATGAACGTCTGCTGGCACGGTCATTACCTGAAGTACTTCGAAAGCAGCCGCGCGGCGTTGCTGCGCATGATCGACTACGACTATCCGGCGATGCTGGCGTCAGGCTACCTGTGGCCGGTCGTGGAGGCACATCTGAAGTACGTTCGCCCGGCCCATTACAGCCAGCAGCTCGACGTGCGTGCGACGCTGCTCGAATTCGAGAACCGGCTGAAGATCGGTTACGAAATCGTCGATGCGGCCTCCGGCGAGCGTCTGACGAAGGGGTATACGGTGCAACTGGCGGTCGATGCGACGACGCGCGAGCTGCAGTTCGTGGCGCCGCCGGCCCTGATCGAACGGGTGCGTGCGCAATGGGCCTGAATCCGATCCGCAGACGGCTGGTGGCGATGTTCGCCGCCTGTGCGGTGCTCGCCGGCGGTGACGCGATGGCCGCTCCGGTGCCGACCCCCGCGACCCGGCCGGAGAATGCCGCGCTCGTGTCCGACATCGCGATGCGGCTGGCGCGGGTCGACGCGATACGCGCGGATTTTCGACAGACCCAGACGCTGTCGGCGATGAAGCAACCGCTCGTCAGCACCGGATCGATGTTGTTCGATCGCCGGTCGGGCGTCATCTGGCGAATCGAGACGCCCTACAAGGCCACTTATGTGATTACCGACCGCGGCGTGCGCGAGGCGGGCGCGGACGGGCGCCTCGTCGCGTCCAGTAGTG
The DNA here is from genome assembly GCF_017815045.1 of Burkholderia sp. CpTa8-5. Taxonomy (NCBI): domain Bacteria; kingdom Pseudomonadati; phylum Pseudomonadota; class Betaproteobacteria; order Burkholderiales; family Burkholderiaceae; genus Burkholderia; species Burkholderia sp. CpTa8-5. The sequence goes on along the minus strand of NZ_JAGIQD010000023.1, from coordinate 31,427 downwards.
GCGGCCGTGGCGTCGCACAGGTGTCGCGCATGATGCGCGACATGCTGGGCGGCGACCTGTCCGCGCTGTACGCGCAATTCGACGTCGACGCGAGCGGCACGCCGGAGCGTTGGCGAATGGTCCTGCGGCCGAATCAGCCGCAGCTCGCCCAGGCGATCCGCATGCTCGACATGCGTGGCGGCGCCTATCTCGGCCGGCTCGACATGACGTTCGCGAACGGCAACGTGACCGTGCTCGAGTTCGGGCGGACGACGCCGGTCGACGCGCCTGCGCCTGCCGAGCGCGCGTGGCTGGAGGCGCGTTGATGGACCCGGCGCGCGACGCGATCGGCGTGGCGGGCGAACGGGCCCGGCGGCGCGTGCAGTGCGCCGCATGGCTGCTCGTCACGCTGGCGGCCGTCGCCTACATCCTGTGGCGCTTCAGTGGGCCGGCGCCGCTGCAGACGAACCTGCTCGCGTTGCTGCCGGCCACGGAGGCGAACCCGGTTGCCGAACGCGCGGTCGACATGCTGGGCGATGCGCTCGGCAATCGCACCGTCTACCTGGTGACTGACCGGGACGCCGCCCGCGCGAAAGCCGCCGCGAAGCGGTTTGGCGCGCGGCTCGGCGCGAGCGGCGCATTTCGGTCGGTGACGGTCGAGGTGCCGCCGTTCGACCTGTCGCAGATCGCGGCCACCTACCTGCCGGCCCGTTTCGGCCTGCTGACGGACGCGGATCGCCGGTCCCTCGAACAAGGCGACGCCACGCTCGGTGAACGGTTGACCCGGCGGCTCTATGCGCCGCCGGTCGATGGGCTGCAGACCGCCGTGGCCGACGATCCGTTCGGCTGGCTGCAGCACTGGCTCGGCGAACTGCCGCTCGCCGCATCGAGTCTGTCGCTCGAAGACGGGATGCTGGTGTCGCATCGCGACGGGGCAACGGGTGTGCTCGTGATGACGTCGCTGCCGGGCTCGGCCTATGAATCCAGGGTCCAGCACGCGGTGCGTATCGCGACGGCCGATGCGGAGCAAGCGCTGGCGACGGACTTTCGCGGCGTTCGTGTCGACCGGGCCGGCGCGGTGTTTTATGCGCAAGCCGCACGCGCCAGCGCGGAGCGCGACGTGCACGTGATCGGCGCCGTGTCGCTGGCGGGCATCGCGCTGCTGCTGATGAGCGTATTCCGTTCGCCGCGTCTGCTGGTGCTCGCGTTTGCGTCGACGGCATTCGGCATCGTGTGCGCGCTGGCGGCGACGCTGCTCGTATTCGGCAAGCTGCACCTGCTGACGCTGGTGTTCGGCGTGAGCCTGATCGGCGAGGCCGTCGATTATTCGATCCAGTATTTCGTCGCGTACCTGTCCGCGGGGCGGCAGTGGGACGCGCGGCGCGGCGCGGCGGCGGTGCGGCCGGCGCTCGCGGTGGCGCTGGCGACGAGCCTGCTCGGTTACGCGATCCTGATGTGGGTGCCGTTCCCGGCGCTCAAGCAGATCGCGTGCTTTGCGATCGTCGGGATCCTCTGCGCATTCGCCGCCGTGACCGGCTTCTTGCCGCTCATGCTGACGCAGGCGCCGCGGCGCGTGCCGTCCCGCGTTTTCTCGGGCGCCGCGCGCCTGCTGAGCGGATGGCAGTCGCTGCTCGCGGGCCGGCGTGCCGTGGCCGCCGCGGTGCTCGTTGCGCTGGTCGCGATTCCGGGCTGGGCGCGCTTGACGAGCGATGACGACATTCATCTGCTGGTTCAGCGCGATGCGAGTCTTGCTCGACAGGAAGGCAATATCCGGGCGGCGGTCGGACTGGCGAATACGGCACAGTTCTTCGTCATCCAGGGTGCGTCGCAGGAACAGGTACTCGAGCGCTCCGAGGCGCTGGTCGGAGCGCTCGATCGGCAGCAGCTCGGCCGCATCCAGTCGATCGCGACGTTCGTGCCGTCGGCGAAGCAGCAGGCACATGACCGCGCCGTGCTCGACGCGCACGTGTTCGCCGATGTCGCCGCGCTGCGCGAGACGCTCGCGAAAGCGGGTTTCCGCGACGACGTCGCCGACGCATGGATTCAGGCGTTTTCCCGCGATGCTCGGGCGACGCTGTCGGTCGACAGCTGGCTGGCGGCACGCTGGTCGGCGCCGTTCCGGCATCTGTGGCTCGGGCGCGTCGACGGTAGCGCCGGTCCCGTCGATGCGGCACTCGCGATTCCGGAACGGGTCGATGCGACGAACGCGGCGACGTTCGCGGCCCTCGCGCGCACGCTGCCGGGCGTATCGTGGGTCGACAAGGCCGCGAGCGTGTCGAACCTGTTCGGCGCGTATCGGGTCGACAGCGGCCTGTGGTTGATCGGCGCATTGGTCGTGGTCGCCGCGCTGCTGACGTGGCGATACGGCATGCGCGGCGGCATCGCGACGACGTTGCCGGTCGTGTTCGCCATCGCGTTGACGCTCGCGGCGTTCGGCTATGCGCGGGTGCCGCTCACGCTGTTCAACTGGCTGGCACTGATGCTGGTGCTTGGCGTGGGCGCCAATTACGCCGTGTTCCTCCGCGAAGGATGCCTGCGCGACCAGGCCGGGATCGGCGCCGTATGGACCGGCGTGCTGCTGTCGGCGGCCACGACGTTGCTGTCGTTCGGCATGCTCGGCGCGAGCGCGATGCCCGCGCTGCGCAGCTTCGGCACGACGCTCGCGATCGGCATCGTATTGTCGGTGCTGTTCGCACCGCTCGCCACGCCATCCGCCAAGGAGCGTCGCGCATGAATTCGAAACAGACGCCGGTCTACCTGTCCGCGCCCGGCATGATCAACGCGCTTGGCGCAACGACCGACGAGATCGTCGCCGCATTGCGCGCGGGCGTCGCACCGGGCATGACGCCGCGTACCGACGTTCCCGCCGGCGGCTGGGTCGGGCACGTACGGTCCGCGCTCGACATCGCGCCGCCTGACGCGCTCGCGCATTTCGACTGCCGGAACAACCGGCTGCTGCTCGCCGCGCTCGCGCAGATCGAATCGTCCATCGCCGCGGCGATCGCGCGCCATGGTCCGCGCCGGGTCGGGGTCGTGATCGGCACGAGTACGTCCGGCATTCAGGCGGCGGAACAGGCGCTCGCCGAGCGTGCCGCGACCGGCACGACACCCGCCGGATTCGACTATCGACAGATGGAAATCGGCACGGCCGCGCCGTTCGTGCGGGCCGTACTCCGTGTCGGCGGGCCGGCCTATACGCTGTCGACGGCCTGCACGTCGAGTGCGAAGGCGTTCGCGGCCGCGCGCCGCCTGCTGCGGCTGAAGCTCTGCGATGCGGTCGTCGTCGGCGGTGCGGATTCGCTGTGCGAGCTCACGCTGCAGGGCTTCGCGTCGCTCGAATCGGTCAGCCCGGGCCGGACCAATCCGATGAGCCGGAACCGCTGCGGTATCACGATCGGCGAAGGCGCCGCGCTGTTCGTGATGAGCCGCGACGAAGCGGCGGTTCGCCTGGCCGGCGTCGGCGAGTCGAGCGATGCGCATCACATCTCGGCGCCGGATCCGGCGGGCCACGGCGCCGAGGACGCGTTGCGCGCCGCGCTCGCGGACGCGGGTGTGGCTGCGTCCGCGATCGGCTACGTGAACCTGCATGCGACCGCGACGCGGCTGAACGACGAGATGGAAGCGAACGTGACGGCCCGCGTGTTTCCGCACGGCGTGCCGGCGAGCGGAACCAAGCCGCTGACGGGGCACATGCTCGGCGCGGCAGGCGCGACCGAGCTGGGATTCGGCTGGCTGACATTGGCCCGCGGGATCGCGCTGCCGGCGCACGTCTGGGACGGCGAGCACGATCCGGCGCTGCCGGCACTCGACCTCGTCGACGGCGAGCGCCGTCTGGCCGGCGATGCCACCGGACGTTACGTAATGAGCAATTCGTTCGCTTTCGGCGGCAGCAATGCCAGCCTGATTCTGGGGACCTGACATGCAAGCCGGACCATTGATCGACGCGCTGCACGGCGGCGCGGATATTCCTGTCGGCGACGTGCGCGACGTGCTGCCGCATCGCGGCACGATGCTGCTGCTCGACTCGATCGAGCGCTGCTCGGAAACCGGCATCGAGGTGAGCGCGATGGCGCGCCGCGATGCGTGGTACGCCGACGACAGCGGTGCGATGCCGGCGTGGATCGGCATCGAGCTGATGGCGCAGGCGATCGCCGCGCACGTCGGCCTGCTCGCCGCGCATGCGGGCGGCCGGGCGAAGCCGGGCGTATTGCTCGGCGCGAACCGCTATGTCGCGCATCGCCCCGCGTTCGGCACGGACACGACGCTGCGCATCGTCGCGCGGGAACTGTTGCGCGGCGAAGAGGGGCACGGCGCGTACGAGTGCGCGATTCATGCCGACGGCGAGTGCTGCGCGGAAGCCGTCGTCAAGGTGTACCAACCGAGCGATTTTCAGACTTTTATCGAAGGGAGTTTCAATTCATGACTCGGCGAGTTCTCGTGACAGGGGCGAGCCGCGGCATCGGCCGCGCCGTGGCACTGCGCTTGGCATCCGACGGTTTCGCCGTGACGGTTCATTGCCGCACCGGCCGCGACGACGCGGAAAGCGTCGCCGCGACGATTCGCGCGCAGGGCGGCACGGCGAGCGTGCTGCAGTTCGACGTGCGCGATCGCGCGGTGTGCCGGCGTGAACTGGAGGCCGACGTCGACGCGCACGGCGCGTACTACGGGATCGTCTGCAGCGCGGGCGTGACGCGGGATGGCGCGTTTCCGGCGCTGTCCGAGGAGGACTGGGATATCGTGATCGAAACCGGGCTGGACGCGTTCTACAACGTCGTTCATCCGCTGACCATGCCGATGGTGCGTCTGCGCGGCGGCGGCCGAATCGTGACGATCGCGTCCGTGTCGGGCGTGATGGGCAATCGCGGCCAGGTCAACTACAGCGCCGCGAAGGCCGGCCTGATCGGCGCGACCAAGGCGCTGGCGGTCGAACTGGCATCGCGAAAGATCACCGTCAATTGCGTCGCGCCCGGGCTGGTCGATACCGGCATGCTCGACGACGTGCCGCTGGAACAGGCATTGAAGACGGTCCCGATGGGCCGCGTCGGCCAGCCTGACGAAGTCGCGGCGGTGGTCGGCTTCCTGATGTCGGATGCGGCGACCTACGTCACCCGGCAAGTGATCGGCGTCAACGGCGGGATGGTGTGATGAAGCGAGTAGTCGTGACGGGAATGGGCGGCGTGACCGCCTTCGGTCAAAGCTGGGCGGACATCGAGGCGCGCCTGCGCGACGGGCGCAACGCGGTGCGTTACATGCCGGAATGGGACTGCTACGAAGCGCTGCATACGCGGCTCGCGTGCCCGCTGCCGGCCTTCGAGCTGCCGCGCACGTATCCGCGCAAGAAGACCCGTTCGATGGGGCCCGTATCGATGTACGCGGTGCGCGCGAGCGAACTGGCACTGGCCGATGCGGGGCTGGGCGACGACGCGTCGATCCGGGACGGCCGGATGGGTGTCGCGTACGGGTCGTCGTCGGGATCGGTCGAGCCGATCCGCGCGTTCGGCACGATGATCGAGACGGGATCGATGCGCGACGTCACGTCGAACAGCTACGTGCAGATGATGCCGCACACCACGGCAGTCAACGTCAGCCTGTTCTGGGATCTGAAAGGCCGGATCGTGCCGACGTCGTCGGCCTGCGCGTCCGGCAGCCAGGCAATCGGCTACGCGTACGAGGCGATCGCGACGGGCAAGCAGGCGCTGATGCTGGCGGGCGGCGCGGAGGAGTTGTCCGGCCCGGCGGTCGCGGTGTTCGATACGCTGTACGCGACGAGCACGCGCAACGATGCCGCGAACCTGACGCCGCGGCCGTTCGATGCCGATCGCGACGGGCTGGTGGTCGGTGAAGGCGCGGCGACGCTCGTGCTCGAGGAATACGAGCACGCGATGGCGCGCGGCGCGACGATCCATGCGGAGATCGTCGGTTTCGGCTGCAATTCCGACGGCGCGCACATCACCCAGCCGACCGCGGAGACGATGGCGGTCGCGATGCGTGTCGCGCTGCGCGATGCGGCGCTCGATGCCGATGCGATCGCCTACGTGAACGCGCACGGCACGTCGACCGACCGGGGCGACGTCGCGGAAAGTCATGCGACGGCGTCCGTATTCGGCGAACGCATGCCGATCAGCTCGCTGAAGAGCTATGTGGGGCATACGCTGGGCGCATGTGGTGCGCTCGAGGCGTGGTGGACGATCGAGATGATGAAGCGCAACTGGTATGTGCCGACGCTCAATCTCGATACGATCGATCCGGCCTGCGCGCCGCTCGACTACATCGTCGGCGACGCGCGCCGGATCGAAGCGGAATTCGTGATGAGCAACAACTTCGCGTTCGGCGGGATCAACACGTCGCTGATCTTCCGGCGGGTCGCCGCATGACGGCGCGCGTCGTCGTCACGGGGCTCGGCATCGTGTCGTGCCTCGGCAACGCGCTCGACGAAGTATCGGCCGCGCTGCGCGCCGGTCACTCGGGTGTGAGCCGCGTGGACGCATGGCGCGAGCGCGGTTTTCGCAGCCAGGTCGCCGGCGTGGCGTCGGTCGCCCCGGCAGCGCGGTTTGCCCGCAAGCACGAACGCTTCATGGGCGACACGGCGCGCTTTGCCGCGCATGCGGCCGCGTCGGCGCTCGACGATGCGTGCCTCGCTGCCGACGTGCTCCGTTCGCCGCGCGTGGGCGCGATCGTCGGGTCCGGCATCGGATCGATGGCCGACTACGACGACGCGATGACGATCGCGCAGCATCGCGGCATCGACAAGACGCCGCCCTATGTCGTGCCGAAGGCGATGAGCAGCACGGCGTCGGCATGCGTCGCGCAGTTGTTCGGCATCGAGGGCGTGTCGTACTCGCCGTCGTCCGCGTGCACGAGCGGGGCGCTCGCGATCGGGCAAGCGGCGCAATTGATCCGCTCCGGGTGCCAGGACATCGTGCTGGCCGGTGGAAGCGAGGCGCTGCACGACAACATGACGTTGATGTTCGACGCGATGGGCGTGTTGTCCAGCGGTTTCAACGACACGCCGGACCGCGCGTCGCGTCCGTATGCGCTTGACAGGGATGGTTTCGTGATCGCGTCCGGCGCCGGCATTCTGGTGCTCGAATCGCTCGAGCATGCACGCGCGCGCGGCGCGCGAATTCATGCGGAGATCAGCGGATTCGGCCAATGCACGGACAACGCCGGCATGGCGATGCCGCATGCGCCGGGGATGGCGCGCGCGATGCGTGGCGCGCTCGAACATGGCGGCGAACGGCGTCCGGACTACGTCAATACGCACGCGCCGTCGACGCAGCGCGGCGACGTCGAGGAACTGAAAGCGCTCGGCGACGTATTCGGCGGCGACGTGCCGGCGTTCTCGTCGACGAAGGGAATGACGGGGCATCCGCTCGGCGCGAGCGGTGCGCATGAAGCGATCTATACGATCCTGATGATGCGCGACGGCTTCGTCGCGGGCTCGGCCGTCGGCGATGTGCCCGATCCCGCGATAGCCGGCATGCCGCTCGTGCGCGACGCGCGCGAATTCGCGATCGAACGCGCGCTGTCGGTTTCGTTCGGATTCGGCGGCAGCTGTGCAAGTGTGTTGTTGGACGCCTGGAAGGGCGATTGAAGTGAACTTACTGAGCTGAGAGGACGATAACAATGAAGCACACACGACATCTGGCCGGCATGTTGGTCGCGACATCGTTGCTGACCGGGTGCGGCACCGTGGTGCGTTCGCTGCCTCTGCCGGCGGCGGCAACGGCACCGGACACGAGCGGCGTCGCGATTTATTTCGGTGCGCAGCCGCATCCGGAGGTCAAGACCAGCATCGGTCCGCGTTCGGAATCGGTGCGCGTGCGCCGGGTCGAAAGCGAGCAGCCGACGTGCGAGCAAGCGCTGGCGGAAGCGCTGAACCGTCTTCGCATCTATGCGAAGCATCACGGCGGGAATGCGGTCATCAACGTGACGACGCGCTTCCATGAAAAAAGCTCGAATTCGACGACCGAATATACGTGTGGCGTGAGCGGCAGTGCGGGCGCGATTGCCGTGTCGGGCGACGTCGTGCAGTTGAACGCTCAATGACGGGGGCACACGTGAAATATCGCATGGCACTGGCATTGATCGGCGCGACGTTCGCGGCTTCGGCCGCCTACGCACGGGATACGATCCGCGACTATCCGATCGACAGCGCGTTGAAGAGCGAGGAAGGCAAGCTCGACGACGGCGTCGCGCTCTATTTCGGCGATCAGCCGCATCCGCGCGTGATGAAGTCGTACGGGACGTTCGCGACCAACAAGAAGACCAACGCGTTCGGCAAGAGCGACGAGGCGGCGTGTCAGCATGTATTCCTGTCGGCCGTGATCGAGCTTCAGGCGCGCGCGCGCAAGGAGGGCGGCAATGCGGTGGTCGGCATCAAGAGCAATTACCGCAACGTGTCGCGCTCCAGCCCGAGCGAGTACACGTGCGGTGCCGGCGCGGTGGTTGCCGGCGCGGCGCTGACGGGCGAGGTCGTGACGTTGAAGCCCTAACCGGCACGGGCCGGTAGCAGGGGGCCGCCGAACGGCGGCCTTGCTGGCTCAGGCAGGCTTGCGCGCGGCGACGTTGACGAGCGTTTCGCGGCGCTTGCCGGGTTTCGGTGCGTACAGGCCGATGCGCTCGAGGAGTCCGAAGTCTTTCGCGCGGCTCCACCACAGATAGGGGAACGACACGTTGCGGGTGTCGAAACCGAACCCGGCGTCGCGTAGCATGGCAAGGTAGCCGTCGGCGCTTTTCTGAACCTCCATCGGGTGGCGGAACAGCAGCCGGATCACCCACGACTTGATGTACGCGTCGGTCGATTCGGCGAACAGCAGCAGTCCGCCGGGTTTCAGCACGCGGCGAAACTCGGCCAGCGCATGGTCCTGATCGACGAGATGGTGAAAGGTCTGATGGCAGAACACGATGTCGACGCTCGCATCGGCAAGCGGAATCTGCGTGCAGTCGGCATGCCGCAGTTCGACGGGCGTGGCGCAGCGATGCGCCGCTTCCGACGCATGCGCGAGCGAGTCGTCGTGGCAATCGATACCGATGATCCTGGCGGGTGCGAACGCTTCGCTCAGCAGGCGAAACGACTTGCCCTGGCCGCATCCTGCGTCGAGGAGGACGGGGGCCGACGGCAGCGGCGCCGCGATGAGCCGCTTCAGATCGTCGATCGCAACCTTGAGCACGTGATGTTCCCACGTATGCGTGCGAAGAAACCAGATGCCGAACCGGGTTTCGGGAACATAGGCGGGCGCGTGCGTGCGGGAGGACGTCATGGGTCTCTCATCGATCTTGGATTTGTTGAGCGCCTATTGTAGTTGGCAACGCCGGATCGTGGCGTCAGAAACATAAGATACCCAATCAATCGGACTGAATTGGCAAGCATGAGTGAAATGAAATCGAATTCCATCGACGTCGCGATCATCGGGGCAGGGCCTTCCGGTGCCGTCGCGGCCGCGCTGCTGCGCAAGGCCGGCCGTTCGGTGCTGGTGCTCGAGCGTCAGCATTTTCCGCGCTTTTCGATCGGAGAAAGCCTGTTGCCCCAGAGCATGCAGTATCTCGAGGAGGCGGGCATGCTGCAGGCGGTCGTCGAGGCCGGCTTCCAGTTCAAGAACGGCGCGTACTTCGTCTATCGCGACAGGATGTCGTCGTTCGATTTTCGCGAGAAGTTTTCCGCGGGCTGGGGGACGGCCTATCAGGTCGAGCGCGCGGCCTTCGACGATCTGCTGATCCGTTGTGCGGCCGAACAGGGCGCGGACGTGCGATTCGGCCATACGGTGCGCGCCTTCCAGCCGGGCGACAAGCCGCGGCTCGACATCGTCGACGAAGCCGGGCACGACTATTCCGTTCAGCCGTCGTTCGTACTCGATGCGAGCGGGTTCGGCCGCGTGTTGCCGCGACTGCTCGGCCTCGACGCGCCGACCGGCCTGCCGACGCGAGCGGCCCTCTTTTCGCACGTCGAGGACAGCCTGCCGGCCGGGTCGACCGATCGCGACAAGATCTGCATCGCCGTTCATCCGGAGCGACGCGACGTGTGGTTCTGGATGATCCCGCTGACGAACGGGCGCTCGTCGGTCGGCTGCGTGGCCGATGCCGGGTTTCTCGACGTGCCGGACGCGCGACAGGAATCGTTGTTGCGCGAATTGCTGCAAAGCGAGCCGACATTGTCGCGACTGGTCGGCAGCAAGCCGTTCGTGATGCCCGTGCGCCGCATCTCGGGTTATGCGTCGAACGTCGAGACCCTGCACGGCCCCGGCTATGCGCTGCTCGGCAACGCGGGCGAATTCCTCGATCCGATCTTTTCGTCGGGCGTGACGATCGCGATGCGCTCGGCTCAACTGGCGGTCGCCGCACTCGAACGGCAGTTGCGTGGCGAGTCGGTCGACTGGGCACGTGATTACGACATCGCGCTGCGCAAGGGCATCGACACCTTCCGCGCCTTCGTCGAACGCTGGTACTCGGGCGCGCTGCAAGACATCGTGTTTCACGAAGACAAGGCCTCCGACGTGAAACGCATGGTCTGCTCGATTCTGGCGGGTTATGCGTGGGACCAGACGAATCCGTTTGTACGGGAGCCGGCGCGGGGTCTCGATATTCTTGCGCAGTTGTGCAGTTCGATAGGCGGGACCGACATCGCCTCGTAGCGCGCGAAGCCGAATACATTGGCTCACCCCTTCGATCGAGATTGCAGTGGATACGCATCAACTCATTACGATATGCCTTTACTCGGCCCTGGTATTGATCGTTCCGGGACCGACCAACACGTTACTTTTTTCGTCCGGAATAAGCGTTGGTCTGACGCGAACCCTCCCGCTCCTGCTCGCCGAAGGCGCAGGCTACGTCATCGCTATCTCGGCTTGGGGCGTTTCGCTGCTGGCGTTCGCCGTGGCGCATCCTCAAATCTTGAGCGTGATCAAGTTGGCATGCGCGTCGTATCTGCTGCTGCTGGCGGCAAAAATGTGGGCACGGGGCACTCTGGAAGAGGATCGGCGTTCGAAGCCGGTGACGTGGCACGATGTCGTCGTCGCCACGCTATTGAATCCGAAGGCTTTTCTGCTTGCAAGTACGGCGTTTCCACTCCAGGCGTTTCAGAACGTCGGTAACGGGGCCGTCGCGTTCGGTGCGTTTCTGCTGGTCCTCGTGCCCATTGGAGCGGGTTGGGCGAGCCTCGGGCGCGTGACGAGGATACTGGCATCCGGGCCGCGTCATATCACGGCGCTATTTCGTTCGGCGTCGGTGCTGCTGGTTCTGTTTTCGGGGTCTCTGCTGTATTCGGTCGTGAAATGAGCTTTCTATGGTCGTGCGATTGATTCCTGTCGAGGAAAAGATCACGCGACCCCTGTGAAATAAAAATGAAAGGACGTGTGTAAGGCAGTCGACCCTGCACGATCTCCCCACCGCGAGCCGTCAATCCGGTCGTTCCGGCCCTTCGAAACGACCGGTTGGTATCAAAAATGCGGCGCTGCGTCTATTCCTGGCGCGCGCCGCATCGGTCAATACAAAAAATTACGCATATAAATCATTGACCTACGCCGAAGGCGAAAAACAATGCTCTGCTGCGCTGCAGAAAATAATCAATCGCCTTATGCTGGTTAACCCGATCGCGTTTGAGCGGCATCAAGTTTTCCGGTGATGCTGCTTTACATTTAGCCAACATTGGCGATTCACGAAATCTACCTGTCGATTTGATTTCGTTCCTTTCGTCGCGCCTGTCCCCGATGCAAGGCGCGACCTCCTCAAGGCGTTGTTGACATGCATGATTTCCCCTTTCTGAGCCTGGCCATCTGGGTTCCGATACTGTTCGGCGCGGGCCTGCTGCGCGCCGGTTCCGACCAGCATTTCCGCCGAATACGACTGATTGCGCTGGTCGGCTCGATTGCCGGGCTGGCGGCCGTCGTTCCGCTGATTGCCGGTTTCGACGCGCATTCGGCGGCGATGCAGTTCGTCGAAAGACGCGACTGGCTCGCGGCATTCAATGCCGGATGGCGGGTCGGCATCGACGGCGCGTCGCTGTGGCTCGTCGTGCTGACCGCGTTCACGACGCTGGTGGTAGTGGTGGCATCGTGGGAATCGGTCACCGTGCGCGTCGCGCAGTACTACGCGTCGTTCCTGATCCTGTCGGGGCTGATGGTCGGCGTGTTCGTCGCGCAGGACGGGCTGCTGTTCTTCATCTTCTTCGAGGCGACGCTGATCCCGCTGTACCTGCTGATCGGCACGTGGGGGCGCGAGCGCCGCGTGTATGCGGCCGTGAAGTTCTTCTTCATCTCGTTCGCCGGCTCGCTGTTGCTGCTGATGGCGATGCTGTACCTGTACGCGCAGTCGCATACGTTCGACATGGCCGTGTGGCGCACGCTGCAGCTCGGCTTCGCGCCGCAGTTGCTGGTGTTCCTCGGTTTCTTCGCCGCGTTCGCGGTCAAGGTGCCGATGTGGCCGGTCCACACGTGGCTGAGCGACGTGTACACGGACGGCCCGACGGGCGCCGCGCTGATGCTCGCGATGCTCAAGCTCGGCGGCTACGGGTTCCTGCGCTTCGCGTTGCCGATCACGCCCGACGCGAGCCACTTCTTCGCGCCGGCCGTGATCGCGCTGTCGCTGTTCGCGATCGTCTACGCGAGCCTGATCGCGCTCGCGCAGACCGATCTCGGCAAGCTGCTCGCGTATTCGACGGTCGCGCACATGGGCATCGTCACGCTCGGGCTGTTCCTGTTCAACCGGATCGGCGTCGAAGGCGCGATCGTGCAGCTCGTGTCGTACGGCTTCGTGGCGGGCGCGATGCTGTTGTGCGTGAACGTGCTCGTGGATCGCACGCGGCAGCGCGAGATCGCCGCATACGGCGGCGTGGCGGGCGTGATGCCGCGCTTCGCGACCTTCACGCTGCTGTTCGCGATGGCCAACGTCGGGCTGCCGGGCACGTCGGGGTTCGTCGGCGAGTTCATGGTGATCATGGGCGCGATCCGCTTCAACTTCTGGATCGGCGCGATCGCGGCGCTCACGCTGATCCTCAGCGCGTCGTACACGCTGTGGATGCTCAAACGCGTGGTGTTCGGCAAGGTCGCGAGCCAGCGGATCGCGAAGCTCGCCGACCTGAACCGTCGCGAGATCGTGATGTTCGCGTCGCTCGCGCTGATCGTGCTGGCGGTCGGCATCGATCCGAAGCCGTTCACCGATGCGATCGATCCGACCGTCGGCAAGCTGATCCAGGAAGCGAGCCATTCGAAGGTGCCGGCGGGGGATGGCCCCGCGCCGGCGCTGCCGTCGTACATGGCATCGACGCACGACTGAGCGCGGCACACCGAGCCGCACCACGCCGCGCAAGCCCGCCGCATCGCGCGGCGCGCATCGTTGCGCACACATCGATCCGCGGCCCGGCACGGCAAGTGCCGGGCGCGCTTCCGGCTGCGTGAAATTGCCCCGCGACAATGTGACTCACGGCAGATTTTGCAATGATGATTTGCCGCATGCACCGGTTTTTCATCGCACTCGCGCGACGTATGATTCGGCCAATTTCGTGAATCGAATGCGCATCGGGCATACGCAAACGGATTCAATGACCCTCGGGCTGTGTGATGAAAAGAAGAGCATCAAGAGGCTGGTCGGCGCTGCTTTCGATGGGCGCGGCATTGAGCCTGTCAGGTTGTAATTTAGATGTACTAAATCCGAAAGGAAGCGTGGGGGCGGCCGAAAAGGCGCTGATCGCGACGTCCACGTGGGCGATGCTGATCGTCGTCGTGCCGGTGATCCTGCTGACGTTATGGTTCGCGTGGCGTTACCGCGCGTCGAATCGCAACGCCGCCTACGCGCCGAACTGGTCGCACTCGACCGCGATCGAGGTCGTGATCTGGACGGTGCCGACGCTGATCATCCTGTTCCTCGGCGTGCTCACGTGGAAGACCACGCACGAACTCGATCCGTACAAGCCGCTCGAATCGGCGGTGAAGCCGATCGACGTCGAGGTGGTCGCGCTCGACTGGAAGTGGCTGTTCATCTATCCGGAATTCGGCATCGCGTCGGTGAACCAGCTCGCGATTCCGGTCGGCACGCCGGTGAACTTCCGCATCACGTCGGATTCGGTGATGAATTCGTTCTTCATCCCGCAGCTCGGCGGCCAGGTCTACGCGATGGCCGGCATGCAGACGCGCCTGCACCTGATCGCCGACGAGCCCGGCAATTACGCGGGCACGTCCGCCAACTTCAGCGGCCGCGGGTTCTCCGACATGAAGTTCCGCACGCTCGCCGAGCCGCGCGAGCAGTTCGATGCGTGGGTGCAGAAGGTGAAGGCGTCGCCGGACCGGCTCGACGCGACCGTATACGGCAGCGTCGCGCAGCCGAGCGAAAAGGCGCCGGTGCGCTACTTCTCGTCGGTCGATCCGCGGCTCTTCCACAACATCATCGCGAAATACAACGATGGCCACGTCCTCGACCTGAAGGACGCCGCCTGCGGCACGAAGGGGTAACGCATGTTCGGCAAACTCACACTTTCGGCGATCCCGTTCGATCAGCCCATCATCATGGGGGCCGGCGCCTTCATGGGGCTGGTCGTGCTGGGCATTCTCGCCGCGCTGACGATCACCGGCCGCTGGAAATGGCTGTGGACGGAATGGCTGACCACGGTCGACCACAAGAGACTCGGCGTGATGTACATCATCGTCGCGCTGATCATGCTGCTGCGCGGCTTCGCCGACGCGATCATGATGCGCATGCAGCTCGCGCTCGCGTACAACGCGCCCGGCTACCTGCCGCCGCACCACTATGACCAGATCTTCACCGCGCACGGCGTGATCATGATCTTCTTCATGGCGATGGTGTTCATGGTCGGCCTGATGAACCTGATCGTGCCGCTGCAGATCGGCGCGCGCGACGTCGCGTTCCCGTTCATCAACTCGCTGTCGTTCTGGATGACGGCGGTCAGCGCGATCCTGATCAACCTGTCGCTCGTGATCGGCGAATTCGCGCAGACGGGCTGGCTCGCGTACCCGCCGCTGTCGGAGCTGCAGTTCAGTCCGGGGGTAGGGGTCGACTACTACCTGTGGGCGCTGCAGATCTCCGGTGTCGGCACGCTGCTGACCGGCGTGAACTTCTTCGTGACGATCATCAAGATGCGCGCGCCCGGCATGACGCTGTTGAAGATGCCGGTGTTCACGTGGACGGCGCTCTGCACGAACGTGCTGATCATGGCGTCGTTCCCGATCCTGACCGCGACGCTCGCGCTGCTCGGCCTCGACCGTTACCTCGGCATGCACTTCTTCACGAACGACGCCGGCGGCAACGCGATGCTGTACCTGAACCTGATCTGGGCGTGGGGCCATCCGGAGGTGTACATCCTGATCCTGCCGGCGTTCGGGATCTTCTCGGAAGTCATCGCGACGTTCGCGAAGAAGCCGCTGTTCGGCTACAAGACGATGGTGTACGCGACCTGCGCGATCATGGTGCTGTCGTTCCTCGTGTGGCTGCATCACTTTTTCACGATGGGCTCGGGCGCGAACGTGAACGCGTTCTTCGGGATCATGACGATGATCATCGCGATTCCGACCGGCGTGAAGGTGTTCAACTGGCTGTTCACGATGTATCGCGGCCGGATCCAGTTCACGACGCCCGTGCTGTGGACGATCGGCTTCATGGTCACGTTCACGCTCGGCGGCATGACCGGCGTGATGATGGCGATCCCGGGCGCGGACTTCGTGCTGCACAACAGCCTGTTCCTGATCGCGCACTTCCACAACGTGATCATCGGCGGCGTGCTGTTCGGTTATCTCGCTGGCTTCAACTACTGGTTTCCGAAAGCGTTCGGCTTCAAGCTGAACGAGAAGCTCGGCAAGGCGGCATTCTGGTTCTGGCAGGTCGGCTTCTACGTCGCGTTCGTGCCGCTCTACGTGCTCGGCTTCATGGGCATGACGCGCCGCCTGAACCATTACGACAACCCGGCCTGGCATCCGTGGCTGCTGGTCGCCGCGTTCGGCGCCGTGCTGATCGCGATCGGCATCGCGTGCCAGCTGCTGCAACTGGTGGTCAGCATCCGCAACCGCCATCTGCCGGAGTACCGCGACACGACGGGCGACCCGTGGGGCGGCCGCACGCTGGAGTGGGCGACGTCGTCGCCGCCGGCCGACTACAACTTCGCGGTGATTCCGCAGGTGCGCACGCTCGACGCGTATGCGGACATGAAGGCGCGCGGCGAAGGCCGGCCGAACCCGGCCGTGATCCGCGACATCCACATGCCGTCGAATACCTGTGCGGGCCTCGTGATCGCGATCTTCAGCCTGGTGCTCGGCTTCGCGCTGGTGTGGCACATCTGGTGGATGGCGATCGGCGGGCTCGTCGGGATCATCGCGACGCTCGTGATCTACAGCTCGCGCGATAACGACGGCTATTACATCCCTGCGTCGACGGTGCGCAAGACCGAAGACAAGCAGCCGACGAAGCGCCCGGCGCGCGTCGACGACGTGGAACTGGAGGCCAACTGATGTTGCAGAAAACCTTGAGCGCAACCCTGCTCGAGCACGACGACCATCCGCCGTCGCATTCGGTGTTCGGGTTCTGGCTGTACCTGATGACCGACTGCGTGATCTTCGCGGCGCTGTTCGCGACGTTCGCGGTGCTCGGCCACCAGTACGCGGGCGGGCAGACGGCGAAAGAGCTGTTCGACATTCCGGGCGTCGCGGTGGAAACCGCCGCGCTGCTGCTGTCGAGCATCACGTACGGTTTCGCGATGCTCGCGGCGTACAAGCAGCGGCGCGGTGCGCTGCTCGCGTGGCTCACAGTGACGTTCGTGCTCGGCGCGGCGTTTCTCGCGATGGAACTGCGCGAGTTCTCGCACCTGATCGCGGAAGGCGCCGGCCCGCAGCGCAGCGCGTTCCTGTCGGCGTTCTTCACGCTGGTCGGCACGCACGGGCTGCACGTGACGGCCGGCCTGTTGTGGATGATCGTGCTGGCCGCGCAGATCGTGTTGCGCGGCGGCGACCTGACCGATCGCGACCTGCGACGCCTGACGTGCCTGAGCCTCTTCTGGCACTTCCTCGACATCGTGTGGATCTGCGTGTTTTCCTTTGTCTATCTCGCGAGCGTGATCTAAATGGCCCATTCGCATTCGTCTCAACTCGAAGAAGGGCACGGCAGTGTCGGCGGCTACGTCGCCGGTTTCATCCTGTCGGTGCTGCTCACGGCCGCGTCGTTCGGCCTCGTGATGGGCGGCGTGCTGTCGCCGCACGCGTCGCTGGTCGCGCTGGCCGTGCTCGCGTTCGTGCAGATCGTCGTGCACCTCGTGTACTTCCTGCACATGAACGGCTCGTCGGGCCAGCGCTGGAACGTGATGGCGTTCAGCTATACGGTGCTGACTGCCGCGATCCTGATCGTCGGCACGCTGTGGGTGATGCACAACGTGAGCATGAACATGATGTCGCGTTGAGCGGCGGCGCGGCGCATCGGGTTCACCTCCATGCGCGTTCATGAAGAAAAGGCGGCACGTGCCGCCTTTTCGTTTTTTCCCGCTGCTGCGTCGCGCGGGGCAGGGCGGTCAGTGCCGCACGCCGGCATCGGCCGTCAGCGCATGCGTGCAGTCCGCGCGGTACTCGGCGGCGAGCCGATGCTTCGCACCGTCGAGGTCGTCGGGGTAGTACGGGCTCGCATGGGCGGGATCGTAGCCGACCTGTTCGAGTTCGGTCAGCTCGCGCACGAGGTCCGCCCGCGTGACGTCGCGGCCCGTGTGCACGAACGGGTACGCATTGCATTCCTGCGGGGTGAGGTGTGGCCCCGCGAATGCGGCGGTGCTCGCGCATGCGAGCAGCATGCAGGCGACTGTGGTCGACAGTTTCATCCGGTAGCTCCTGGTTTCGCGGCCCGATGCCGCATGACGTCAGCGTAGGCGGCCCCGGCCGCAGCGCGGCCGACGCACGGATGAAACATGTTTCACAGGCGCGTGCCGCGACGCAGGATGAAGCTATTTTCATCTGGCGCCGCGCGGCGATCGCGGCGCTTACGATAGCGGCGGGCGCATCGTGCGCGCCCGTCTTGACGTTCATTGCGAGGGCAACCATGCGAGTACTGACGGTCGAGGACGATGCGGTGACCGCGAACGAAATCGTCGGCGAGCTGACCGCACGCGGCTTCGAGGTCGACTGGATCGACAACGGCCGAGAAGGGATGATGCGCGCAATGAGCGCATCGTACGACGCGATCACGCTCGACCGGATGCTGCCGGGGGCGGACGGTCTCGCGATCGTGACCGCGATGCGCACGGTCGGCATCGATACGCCGGTGCTGATGCTGAGCGCGCTCGGCGATGTCGACGAACGCATTCGCGGTCTGCGCGCGGGCGGCGACGATTACCTGACGAAGCCGTTCGATTCCGGCGAACTGAGCGCGCGTATCGAAGTGCTGCTGCGCCGCCGGCAGGCATCGGGCGTGCCGCAGCAGACGCTGCTGAAGGTCGGCGCGCTCGAGCTGGACCTCATTTCGCGCTGTGCGCGCCGCGGCGCCGACGAGATTCCGCTGCTGCCGACCGAGTTCCGCGTGCTCGAATTCATGATGCGCAACGCGGGCCAGACGATCACGCGCACGATGCTGTTCGAGGCCGTGTGGGGCTATCACTTCGATCCCGGCACCAACCTGATCGACGTTCACATGGGGCGGCTGCGCAAGAAGATCGATCCGCCTGGCGCGAACCCGATGATCCAGACGGTGCGCGGATCGGGCTACATGCTCGCTTGATGGAGGCACGGATGGACGCAGCCCGCGCGGCGAACTTCACGCGCCGCTGGCATACGACGACGTTTCGCTGGCTGTGTGCTTACGCGGCGATCTTCTCGGTGTCGCTGCTGCTGCTCGCGGGCGTGATCAGCGTGGCCGCGACGCACACGATGGCCCGCGACACCGACGAGGTGCTTGCGTGGCAACTGATCTATTTCGATTCGATTCCCGACGCCGAGCTGCCGCTCGCGATCCATCGGCGGCTCGAGCACGAGCACATGCATACGAATTTCTACGGGCTGTTCGACGCGAGCGGGCGCCGCGTGGCTGGCGACATCGCGACGCCGCCCGTGCTGCGTACCGATCGCCACGGCCGGACGCTGAACCGCACGCTCGCGCCGCTCGACGGTCAATCGTCGCCGATCACGCGCGCGATGGCCGTGCGCCGCGACGACGGGATGACGCTGGTCGTCGCGCGCGACCTGTCGCATTTCATCCAGATCCGCGACGTCGCGATTCGCGGGCTCGTGATCGGCGGCGTGATGATCCTGATCGCGGGCGTCGCGGGCGGCAGCATGCTCGGCATGCGGCAGATGCGCCGCGTCGCCGAGATCCGGCGCGTCACGCGGCAGATCGCCGAGGGCGATCTCGGCAAGCGGCTGCCGGTCGGCGGCTATGACGAACTCGACCTGCTCGCGCATCTCGTGAACCATATGTTGGACGAAGTCGAGCGGCTGATGGGCGAGGTGCGCCATACCTGCGACGGGATCGCGCACGACTTGCGCACGCCGCTCGCACGCGTGCATACGATGCTGGCGCGGCTCGCCGACCAGCCGTTCTGCGCACACGATCCCGCGTCGGCTGCGCTGCTGGCGTCGGCGCGCGACGAAACCGACCGGCTGCTCGAACGTTTTCGCGCGATGCTGCGCATCTCCGAGATCGGCACGCTGAGCCGGCGCGGCGGGTTTGCCGCGGTCGACGTCGCGGCGTTGCTGCGCGACGTGTGCGAACTTTACGAGCCGCTGGCCGAGGCGGTCGACGTGTCGTTGGAGCTCGATGCGGCCGCGGTCGACGGCATTCATGGCGACCGTGCGTTGCTGTTCGAGGCGTTCAGCAATCTCGCGGACAACGCGATCAAATTCACGCCGCCCGGCGGCCGCGTGCGCGTCGCGCTCCAGACGACGTCGCATGGTCCGCTCGTCCGGTTCGAGGACACCGGGCCCGGCATCCCGCCCGGCGAGCGCAATGCGGTGCTCGAGCGCTTCTATCGCGGCGAGCGCACGCGCCACGTGAACGGCTCGGGGCTCGGGTTGAGCATCGTGTCGGCGGTGATGCGCGTGCACGGTTTCGTGCTGCGGATCGGCGATGCGCAGCCGGCCGGTGCGGCGATCACGGTCGAATGCTGGCCGCGTTCGCTCGCGTGACGGAGGGGGCCGATCGATGCGCATCCTGCTGATTGCGCCGCCGACGCCTGATGCGTCGCGGCTCGACAAGGCGTTTCGGGAAAGCATGCACGGCGTCGAACGCGTCGACGAATGGCGCGACGGCTGTTTCGCGGCGACGCAGGACCGGTTCGACGCGATCGTGATCCTCGCGACCGATGGCGCTTCCGTGCCGACGCTTCTCGACGGATTCCCGCCGCTTGCCGCGTCGGCCGGCAGCGCGACGATTGCCGCGATCGTCGCCGGCACCACGTCCGCCGAGCGTGCACGGATGCTGAACGCGGGCTGCGACGTGTGCCTGGCCCATCCGTGCTCGTTCGTCGAATTGCACGAGCGGCTGCGCGCACTGTGGCGCCGCACGGGCGTCATCGCGATGCGGGAATCGATCCGGCTCGACACGGCGACGCGCGCGCTCGACGAGCGGGGCCGGCGGCTCGCGCTCAGCGCCCGGGAATTTCGCGTGGTCGAATGCCTGCTGCGCGAAGCGGGGCGGCCGGTCGGGCGCGACGCCGTGCTGCGTTATGCGTGGGGCGATGCGGACATCGAACCCGAAACGGTCAATGCGCTGGTCGTACGGTTGCGGCGCAAGCTGGCCGCGCATGCGTTTTCCGCGCGGATCGAAACGGTGGCGCGATTCGGCTTCCGGTTCGACGCGGGCCGCGGCGCAGGTTGAAGGACGTTTCCGGAAAGGGGGGCGCCGGGCGCCGATTGTTACAAGACGTTAGCGCGGGCTTCCCGTTGCGATGCGGCGCATCAGTTCTTACAAACTTGAAATATGCGGGGCGGGCGCTTGCCGCTATAGTCGAATCACACATGACACAACCAGAAGAGGAATCCATGAAGACTTTGCGTGTTGCCTCGCTCGTGACCGGTATGACGGCCTTGCTCGTGTCGGGCGCAGCAATGGCGGGAGTCAATGTCGGGATCAACGTCGGCGTGCCGGCACCGGTCTACGTCGCGCCCGCGCCCGTGTATGCGCCGCCGCCTCCGCCGGTCGTCTACCAGCCGGCGCCCGTCTACGCACCGGCGCCCGTGTACGGGCCGGCGCCGGCGATCGTGATCGGCTGGCACGGCGACCGCTACTGGGACGGCCGCCGCTACTGGGGCCGCGACGAATGGTATCGCCACCATGGTCGCGGCTGGGGCGGCGATCGCGGTCACTGGGATCACGGCCGCCACAACGGCTGGCGCTGATCGACCGGTCGCGCGTGCGTGCCGCGCGCGCGACAACGGCTCGTGAGGAAACCGCCCGCGTGGCGGTTTTCTTTTGGCTCGACGGATTGAATGGGTAGAATCGCTCCACGTTACTACCCTCATTCGACGACAGGGCCTCTATGACGAAGGGTTCGCCCCGGGCCGCCGCCGCGCGCGCCTGCCGCGGTGCACTGCGGGCCGCCGGCCGCGTGGCCGCGGTGCTGGCGCTGCACGCGGCGCTGGCCGCGCCCGCCGCGCACGCGGCCTACGCGATTGCGCAGTACGGCGAGCCGAAGTATCCGCCGGGCTTCAAGCATTTCGACTACGTGAACCCCGACGCGCCGAAGGGCGGCACGCTCGTGCTCGCGAACCCGAGCCGGCTGACGTCGTTCGACAAGTTCAATCCGTTCACGATGCGCGGCAACACCGCGCCGGGCATCGACATGCTGTTCGAGAGCCTCGCGACCGGCAGCCTGGACGAGCCGGCGTCCGCGTACGGATTGCTCGCCGACGACATCGACGTCGCGCCGGACCGCCGCTCGGTCACGTTCCACCTGAATCCGCGCGCGCGCTTCTCGAACGGCGATCGCGTCACGGCGGACGACGTCAAGTTTTCGTTCGACACGCTGAAGAGCAAGCAGGCCGCACCGCAGTTCGGCGCGTACTTCGCCGAAATCACGAAGGCCGTGGTCGTCGATCCGGCGACCGTGCGCTTCGAATTCCACAGCGCGAACCGCGAGTTGCCGCTGATCGCCGGCGGCGTGCCGGTGTTCTCGCGCAAGTGGGGATTGCGCGCGGACGGCTCCCGCATCCCGTTCGACCAGCTCGCGTTCGAGCAGCCGATCGGCAGCGGCCCGTACGTGATCGACCATTACGACAACGGCCGCACGATCACCTACCGGCGCAGCCCCGCGTACTGGGGCGCCGACCTGCCGGTGCGAGTCGGCACCCACAACTTCGAGCGGATCGTCTACAAGCTGTACGGCGACGGCGTCGCGCGGCTCGAGGCGTTCAAGGCCGGCGAATACGACGTGCTCGTCGAGTACGTCGCGCGCAACTGGGCGCGACGCGACGTCGGCAAGCGTTTCGACAGCGGCGAGTTGATCAAGCGCGAGTTCCGGCAGCACAACGGCGCCGGCATGCAGGGCTTCTTCATGAACCTGCGCCGGCCGTTGTTCCGCGACGTGCGCGTGCGTCAGGCGCTCGACCTCGCGTTCGACTTCGAATGGCTGAACCGCCAGCTGTTCTACAGCGCGTACACGCGCCTGAACAGTTATTTCGCCGACACCGACCTGCAGGCGACCGGTACGCCGGGCGAGGGCGAGCTGAAGCTGCTGGAGCCGCTGCGTGCGCAGCTCGATCCGGCCGTGTTCGGCCCGATGGTCACGCAGCCGAACACGAATCCGCCGGGCTCGCTGCGCGCGAACCTGTTGAAGGCGCGCGCGCTGCTCGCACAGGCCGGCTGGACCTATCGCGACGGCGCGCTGCGCAATGCGAAGGGCGAGCCGTTCGCTTTCGAGATCCTCGACGATGCGGGTGGCGCGATGGAAGGCGTCGTGACCGCGTACCAGCGCAACCTCGCGAAGCTCGGCATCGCCGTGCGGTTTCGCACGGCCGATTACGCGCTGCTGCAAAAGCGCCTCGATGCGTTCGACTACGACATGACGACGATCCGCCTGCCGGGCGTGCAGGTGCCCGGCGCCGAGCAATACTCGCGGTACGCGAGCAAGTTCGCCGACGAGCCGGGCTCCGACAACTTCATCGGATTGAAATCGCCGGCCGTCGACGCGTTGCTGCACGCGCTCGGCACCGCGCAGACGCGCGAGGAATTGCTCGACGCGACGCACGCGCTCGACCGCGTGCTGATGCACGGCTACTACGCGGTGCCGCAGTGGTACAGCACGACGCACCGCATCGCGTACCGGCACACGCTCGCCTATCCGCAGACGCTGCCGCTGTACTATTCGGCCGAGGGCTGGGTCGTGTCGACCTGGTGGGCGAAGCCCGATCACTGACCCGCGCCGGCCCTTCATCCAACCCGCCACCGATCACGAGTCGACGCCCTATGTGGAGCTACATCCTCAAACGCCTGCTGTTGATGATCCCGACGCTCGTCGGCGTGCTGACGCTCACGTTCGCGGTGATCCAGTTCGTGCCGGGCGGCCCGGTCGAGCAGGCCGTGCAGGAGTTGCGCAAGGGCGCGACCGAGCAGGGCGCGACGCCGTTCGGGATGCGCGCGCACACCGGCGTCGACGCGCAGCAGCTCGCGCAGCTCAAGGCGCTGTACGGTTTCGACAAGCCGCCGCTCGAACGCTACTGGCTGATGCTCAAGCGCTTCGCGCGCTTCGATCTCGGCGAAAGCTACTTTCGCCACCAGAGCGTGTGGTCGCTGGTCGTGCAGAAGCTGCCCGTGTCGATCAGCATCGGGCTGTGGACGTTCTTCCTCACGTACCTGATCTCGGTGCCGCTCGGCATCGCGAAGGCCGTGCGCAACGGTTCGCCGTTCGACGTCGCGACGAGCCTCGTCGTGCTGGTCGGCTATGCGATTCCGGGCTTCGTGCTCGGCGTGCTGCTGCTCGTGCTGTTCGGCGGCGGCTCGTTCTGGCAGCTCTTTCCGCTGCGCGGCCTCACGTCGGACAACTTCGCGCAGCTGTCGCTCGTCGGCAAGGTGCTCGACTATCTGTGGCACATCGCGCTGCCGATCACCGCGTCGGTCGTCGGCAGCTTCGCGGTCATCACGATGCTCACGAAGAATGCGTTCCTCGACCAGATCCGCCGGCAATACGTGCTGACCGCGCGCGCGAAGGGGCTCTCCGAGCGCAGCGTGCTGTGGAAGCACGTGTTCCGCAATGCGATGCTGCCGCTGATCGTCGGCTTCCCGGCCGCGTTCATCGGCGCGTTCTTCACCGGCAGCCTGCTGATCGAGACGCTGTTCTCGCTCGACGGCCTCGGGCTGCTGTCGTACGAGTCGGTCGTGCGGCGCGATTACCCGGTCGTGCTCGGCACGCTGTACCTGTTCACGCTGATCGGGCTCGCGACCAAGCTGATTTCCGATCTTTGCTATGTGTGGGTCGATCCGCGCATTCAATTCGACAACCTGGAGCGCTGACATGAAACGAGCCATTCGCATGCCCGGCGCCAGCGGGCGAGGCGCGCGATGAACCGGGCCGTCGCATCCCCCCGCATCGACGCCGCGCGCGCGCGCGTGTCGCCGTCGCCGGCCCGCCGCGTGTGGCAGCGCTTCCGGCAGCAGCGCCTCGGCTACTGGAGCTTCGTGATCTTCGTCGTCGCGTTTGCCGCGAGCCTCGCGGCGCCGCTGTGGTCGAACGACAAGCCCCTCGTCGTGCGCTACGACGGCCAGACCTATTTCCCGATGTTCCATGCGTACCCGGAGACGACCTTCGGCGGCGATTTCCCGACGCCGGCCGACTATCTCGATCCGTATGTGCGCAAGCGACTCGAGGCGCCCGGCAACTTCGTCGTCTATCCGCCGAACCGCTATTACTACGACACGCTGAACTACTTCTCGAACGTGCCGAACCCGGCGCCGCCGTCGCGCGAGAACTGGCTCGGCACCGATGCGCAGGGCCGCGACCTGCTCGCGCGGCTCGTGTACGGGTTCCGCATCTCGGTCGAGTTCGGGCTGATCCTGACCGTGATCGGCACGCTGCTCGGGATCGCCGCGGGCGCGGTGCAAGGCTTCTTCGGCGGCCGCATCGACATCGTCGGGCAGCGGCTGATCGAGATCTGGAGCTCGCTGCCCGAGCTGTACCTGCTGATCATCTTCGCGTCGATCTTCGAGCCGAGCTTCCTGCTGCTGATCGTGCTGCTGTCGCTGTTCGGCTGGATCGGGCTTGCCGACTACGTGCGCGCCGAGTTCCTGCGCAACCGCACGCAGGACTACGTGCGCGCGGCCCGCGCGATGGGACTCACGAACTGGCAGATCATCTGGCGCCACGTGCTGCCCAACAGCCTCACGCCGGTGATCACGTTCCTGCCGTTCCGGATGAGCGGCTCGATTCTCGCGCTCACCAGCCTCGATTTCCTCGGGCTCGGCGTGCCGCCGCCGACGCCGAGCCTCGGCGAGCTGCTCGCGCAGGGCAAGGGCAACCTCGACGCGTGGTGGATCTCGCTGTCGACGTTCGGCGTGCTGGTCGCGACGCTGCTGCTGCTGACCTTCATGGGCGATGCGCTGCGCAACGCGCTCGACACGCGGATCGCCGATTCGGTGCGCGCGGCGGGAGGGCAGCGATGAGCGACGCAGTCGTATCGAAGGCCGACGAACCGCTGCTGTCGCTCGAGCATCTGCACGTGCGCTTCGGCGACACGGTCGCGGTGGACGACGTGACGCTCGCGATCCGGCGCGGCGAGCGGGTCGCGCTCGTCGGCGAATCGGGGTCCGGCAAGAGCGTGACCGCGCTGTCGATCCTGCGGTTGCTGCGCGACGCCGATGTCACCGGCGCGATCCGTTTTGCCGGGCAGGATCTGGCGGCCAAGAGCGAGCGCGAGATGCGCGGGCTGCGCGGCTCGGACATCGCGATGATCTTCCAGGAGCCGATGACGGCGCTCAATCCGCTGTATACGATCGGCGTGCAGATCGGCGAGACGATCGTGCTGCACGACGGCGTATCGGCCGTCGAGGCGCGCAAGCGGGCGATCGCGTTGCTCGCGCGCACCGGCATCGCTCAGCCCGAGAAGCGCGTCGACAGCTACCCGCACCAGTTGTCGGGCGGCCAGCGGCAGCGCGCGATGATCGCGATGGCGCTCGCGTGCCGGCCGCGCCTGCTGCTCGCCGACGAGCCGACCACCGCGCTCGACGTGACGATCCGCGCGCAGATCGTCGACCTGCTGCTCGAGCTGCAGCGCGAGGAGGCGGAAAAGCGCGGGATGGCGATCCTGCTGATCACGCACGACCTGAATCTCGTGCGGCACTTCGCGCAGCGCGTCGCGGTGATGGAGCATGGCCGGCTCGTCGAGAGCGGGCCCGTCGAGCGGATCTTCGCGTCGCCCGAGCATCCGTATACGCAGCGGCTGCTGAACAGCCGGCCGCAACGCGCGGTCACGCCGGTGATGCCGATCGCGCCCGTCGTGCTCGACGCGCGCCACGTGAGCGTGCAGTTCGCGCGCAAGCGGCCGGGCTTCGCCGGCTGGTTCGGCACGGTGCCGGTGACGGCCGTGGCCGACGTGTCGGTGTCGGTGCGGCAGGGCGAAACGCTCGGCATCGTCGGCGAATCGGGATCGGGGAAGTCGACGCTCGCGATGGCGCTGCTCGGGCTGCAGAAGACGGCCGGCGGCGAGATCGAATTCCAGGGGCGTGCGCTGTCGACCTATCGCGGCCGCGAACAGACCGCGCTGCGCTCGAACATGCAGGTGGTCTTTCAGGACCCATTCAGCTCGCTTTCGCCGCGTCACACGATCGAGCGGATCGTCGGCGAGGGGCTCGAGCTGCATCGCCCGGACATGACGCCCGACGCGCGCCGCGCGAAGTCGCTCGCGGTGCTGCGCGAAGTCGGCCTCGACCGCACGGTGCTGCACCGCTATCCGCACGAATTCTCGGGCGGCCAGCGCCAGCGGATCGCGATCGCGCGCGCGCTGGTGCTGGAGCCGCGCATCCTGATCCTCGACGAGCCCACGTCGGCGCTCGACGTGTCGATCCAGCAGCAGGTGCTGAAGCTGCTCGCGAATTTGCAACAGAAATACAACCTCGGCTACGTGTTCATCAGCCACGACCTGGAGGTGATCGGCGCGATGGCGCACCGCGTGGCGGTGATGCAGGACGGCGCCGTCGTCGAGTCGGGGGAGGTGTCCGACATCTTCACCCGACCGTCACATCCTTACACACAAAAGCTGTTGAAAGCGGTCTGGAAAGCGTGATAGGCGGCCAATGGTCTGACCATCTCGATTGTATTTATTAATTTGTTTTGACAAACGATTACGCGCTGGCTAGTATCGACCGAAATTTTCCGCCAATCAGCTGATTTTTAAGCATATTCCATCGACCAATGCAGCATCGATCCCTGACCCAGGCATGCGCGCGCACCATCGCCGGGCTGTTCATCGGCGCCCTGTTCGCAGCAGCACCCGGCGCGTTCGCCGACGAAGTCAGCAGTTTTAACCAGAATGTCAGCAATTCGACTCAGATCGGGTCGGGTTCCTCTCTCCAGCAGACCAGCGCGCAGCCGTCGAGCGGCGGCGCGAAGTCGTTCCTTGCCGGCATGGCGGGCAAGGCAGGCGACGTGGTGGTCGGCGCGCTGAACATGATCGGCGTGCGGTATCGCTGGGGCGGCAACTCGCCGGATTCGGGCCTCGACTGCAGCGGCTTCGTGCGCTACGTGTTCCAGGACACGCTCGGCATGTCGCTGCCGCGTCGCGCGGAAGAAATGAGCCGCGTCGGCGAGAAGGTGAGCATGAGCAACCTGAAGCCGGGCGATCTCGTGTTCTTCAACACGATGCGCCGCACGTTCTCGCACGTCGGCATCTATATCGGCGACAACAAGTTCGTGCATTCGCCGTCGACGGGCAGCACGGTCCGTGTCGACGATCTCGACAGCGGCTACTGGGAAAAGCGTTTCACCGGCGCGCGCCGGATCGAATCGGAATTCCCGATGAAGCCCGAAGACCTGCGTCAGCGCGTGCGCGCGACGCTCGGCGACGATTCGGCGAACGGCAGCAACTGACGTTTGCCGGTCGCGCGGGCCGGACGATAAAATAAAAAACCCTGTCACCGAAAGGCGGCAGGGTTTTTTGCTTTTGGGGCGGCGTCGACGGCGGGGCGGAAGTCGTTGCGTCGGCCACGGGCGGCAGGCGGCGCGTGCCGCGGCCTCCCGCTCATCGTGGCTTGGGCGGCTTACGCGGCCACGGCCACGCCGCGCGCCGCCGCGAGCTTGCGCTGCAGTTCCGGCATGATGCGCGCGACCGCTTCCTCGCCTGCGAGGATCGCCGCGTTGCGCTGGTTGAAGTCGCTGCCGCCCATCGCCGCGAGGTTCGGGCGAATCACGACGTCCGCGTACTTGTCGAGCTCGTAGGTCTTGATCGTCTGGCCCATGATCGTGAAGGTCTGCAGCAGCATCTCGATCGGGTTGTTGGTCGCTGCGCCGTCGGGGCGGGCCGAGATGTCGACCGCGATCACAAAGCTCGCGCCCATCTTGCGCGCAAACGACGCCGGCACAGGGCTCACGAGGCCGCCGTCGACATATTCGCGCGTGCCGATCTTCACCGGCTCGAACACCGACGGCACGCTGCACGACGCGCGCACCGCGAGCCCCGCGTTGCCTTGCTGGAACAGGATCGGCTGGCCGCTTTGCAGGTCCGTCGCGACGATGCCGAGCGGCTTCGCCATCTTCTCGATCGGCCGGTTGTTGAGCGTCTTGTTCAGGAAGTTCTGCAGCGCGACGCCTTGCAGCAGGCCGCGCGAGCGGAACGGCAGCGCCCAGTCGCTGATCGCCGCCTGGTCCATGTCGAGGGCGATCTTGTTGATTTGCAGCGCGTTCATGCCCGACGCGTAGAGTGCGCCGACCACCGAGCCCGCGCTCGTCCCGGCGACGATCTCGATCGGAATGCCGCGCGCCTCGAGCGCCTTCAGCACGCCGATGTGCGAGAAGCCGCGCGCGGCGCCGCCGCCGAGCGCGATACCGATCTTGACGGGCTTCTCCTGCGGCAGGGCCGTGCCGGGGCGGGACTTGTCGCCGAAGGACGTACAGGCGGCGAGGCTGGCGGACGCGCACGCGATCGTGAAGTGGCGGCGCGACAGGCGAGGGGACGACATCGATGGTTCTCCGGCGGCTTGGCGGCGGGTCACACGGCCCGCGGCGGCGAGGGTTTCCGAGGCCGCGCAGCGGGTTCCGCGCGGCCGGCGCCGCACCGGCTGGCGGCCGCGGCGCGCACATCATAAAGCAAGCGGCGCGCTTGGCGCGATGTCCGGCGCGAGTATAATTCCGGCTTCTTTCCCGTTCCGGGCGTCGCCGGCTCCGTTGCTGTCCGGGCTGCCGTCGTCCCGCGTCGAATCATTCATGCGCCCCAGGCGTTCGAGTTACCGTTTATGACCCGTCCTGTCCGTACCCGCTTCGCGCCGAGTCCCACCGGCTTCATCCACCTCGGCAACATCCGCTCCGCACTCTATCCGTGGGCGTTCGCCCGCAAGATGAAAGGCACGTTCGTGCTGCGCATCGAGGATACCGACGTCGAGCGCTCGTCGCAGGAAGCGGTCGATGCGATCCTCGAAGGGATGCAATGGCTCGGGCTGGATTTCGACGAAGGCCCGATCTACCAGATGCAGCGGATGGACCGCTATCGCGAAGTGCTCGCGCAGATGCTCGAGAAGGGCCTCGCGTATCCGTGCTACATGTCGGCCGAGGAACTCGACGCGCTGCGCGAACGCCAGCGCGAAGCCGGCCTGAAGCCGCGCTACGACGGCACGTGGCGTCCGGAGCCCGGCAAGGTGCTGCCGGAGCCGCCGGCCGGCGTGAAGCCGGTCCTGCGCTTCCGCAATCCGCTGACGGGCACGGTCGTGTGGGACGACGCGGTGAAGGGGCGTGTCGAGATCTCGAACGAGGAACTCGACGACCTCGTGATCGCGCGCCCGGACGGCACGCCGATCTACAACTTCTGCGTGGTGGTGGACGACATGGACATGGGCATCACGCACGTGATCCGCGGCGACGACCACGTGAACAACACGCCGCGCCAGATCAACATCCTGAACGCACTCGGCGGCGAGCCGCCCGTCTATGCGCACCTGCCGACCGTGCTGAACGAGCAGGGCGAGAAGATGAGCAAGCGGCATGGCGCGATGAGCGTGATGGCGTACCGCGACGCAGGCTTCCTGCCGGAGGCCGTCGTCAACTATCTCGCGCGCCTCGGCTGGTCGCACGGCGACGCCGAGATCTTCTCGCGCGAACAGTTCGTCGAATGGTTCGATCTCGAGCACCTCGGCAAGTCGCCCGCGCAGTACGACCACAGCAAGCTGAGCTGGCTGAACGCGCATTACATCAAGGAAGCCGACAACGCGCGCCTCGCGGCGCTCGCGAAGCCGTTCCTCGATGCGCTCGGCATCGACGACGCGGCGATCGCGACGGGCCCCGCGCTCGACGCGGTGGTCGGCCTGATGAAGGATCGTGCGACGACGGTCAAGGAGATCGCGGAAGGCGCGACGATGTTCTACCGTGTGCCGGCGCCCGACGCCGATGCGCTCGCGCAGCACGTGACCGATGCGGTGCGGCCGGCGCTGGCCGATCTCGTCGTCGCGCTGAAGGCGGCCGACTGGACGAAGGAGGCAGTGTCCGCGGCGTTGAAGGCGACGCTCGCCACGCACAAGCTGAAGATGCCGCAGCTCGCGATGCCGGTGCGTCTGCTGGTGGCGGGCACGACGCACACGCCGTCGATCGATGCGGTGCTCGTGCTGTTCGGTCGCGACGTCGTGGTGTCGCGCATCGAGGCCGCGCTGGGCTGACGTATGGGCGAGCGCGAAGCCGCCGCGCATGAGCGCGCGGCGGCTTCGCAAAAAATTTCGCGCGAATCGTAAAAAGGGTATTTACAAGTTCGAAATCGGTCCATATAATCTCATTTCTGTTCTGCAAGGGGGTATAGCTCAGCTGGGAGAGCGCTTGCATGGCATGCAAGAGGTCAGCGGTTCGATCCCGCTTACCTCCACCAACAGAACAAGCTGGATTGATTTGCGAAGCAGCGGTAGTAATAAATGCTTCACAAAATGATTCAAAGCAGTTAGAATTTCGGCCTTCGCTGTTGACTGTAAAGTAAATCGCGAAAGTCAGACAAATCTGAAAAGATTTTGTCCCCTTCGTCTAGAGGCCTAGGACATCACCCTTTCACGGTGAGTACAGGGGTTCGAATCCCCTAGGGGACGCCAGATTCAGCGGCGTTTCATGGAAGCGTCGCAAGGCTTGCAGGAACGTAACCGACGTCCTGCAGGTTGGGTAAGAAAGCTGGAGCGGTAGTTCAGTCGGTTAGAATACCGGCCTGTCACGCCGGGGGTCGCGGGTTCGAGTCCCGTCCGCTCCGCCAGAACGAAGCCCGTTCAAGACGTTTTTGAGCGGGCTTTTGTATTAAAGATGTAAGCAGTACGTTGTCCCCTTCGTCTAGAGGCCTAGGACATCACCCTTTCACGGTGAGTACAGGGGTTCGAAT
>NZ_JAGIQD010000022.1:0-107517 GCF_017815045.1 Burkholderia sp. CpTa8-5 | reverse complement strand
AGCTTCACCGTCGTGAACAGCGGTTCTTGCATCTCGTCCATTCCACGCATCGGCTTATCCGCTCAAGGTCATGAACATGATATCTCTAACGCACCGCCCGCAAAGCCCGTTTACACCGTTCCCAAATTCAACAGCCTGCTAGGGTTATCCCCAGATTATGTTGACAGCCCTGTTGATAACCCGCCGGACCCGCACGCAAGTGGTTGAGCGCGCAGCGTTTTGCGCGCGCGAAGGTCGATCGTCACGAAATGGGCAGACGCGGCGGCTGGCCGCATGCTCGATAGCATTCGCGCTGCTCGCCGGTTGCGCGGCACCGCCCTCGCCCACCTCCCACGCGCAACCTGCGGCCTGCACGCAACCGGGCGAAAGCCGCATGCTGCAGGCCGACCTGCTGTTCGGGCGCGACGTCGCCGGCCGCGGCCCC
This sequence comes from Burkholderia sp. CpTa8-5, assembly GCF_017815045.1. Classification (NCBI taxonomy): domain Bacteria; kingdom Pseudomonadati; phylum Pseudomonadota; class Betaproteobacteria; order Burkholderiales; family Burkholderiaceae; genus Burkholderia; species Burkholderia sp. CpTa8-5. The sequence goes on along the minus strand of NZ_JAGIQD010000022.1, from coordinate 107,093 downwards.
GTCACCGATGCCGAACGCGCGGCCTTCCTCGCCGACACGGTCACGCCGCGCTTCCCCGACGGCCTCACCTACTGGGACACGCACGGCCAGTGGCGCGACCGCTCGAGCGGCGCGATCACGCGCGAAGACAGCTTCGTGCTCCGTATCATCGCCGACGATACGCGCGACACGCGCACGCGGCTCGCCGCGATCCGGCAAGCGTACGTCGAGCGATTTCACCAGCAATCGGTCGGCATGACCGTCGTGCCGGCCTGCGCGTCGTTCTGATTCACCGTCTTCCGCTGGCGGCCGCGCGCAAAAAAACGGGCGCCCGAAGGCGCCCGTCGCATGGCTGAAGCCCAGCGTCCCGCTTATTTGCTCTCGAACATGTCCATGATCTGCTGCTTCTCCTGCGGCGTGACGGGCGGCGGCGCCAGCCCGGCCGCGCCGGCCGAACCGAGTGCGTCGTTCGCGCTGATCGCGTTCTCGGCCGGGTTGATGTCGACGTTCGCGACGAAGCCGTTGCCCGGCGTGCGATCGGCGTAGTACAGCTCGCCGTCGATCGTCGTCAGGCCGTCCGGCATCGGCATCTGCTGCTCGGGCACGCCGTTCAGCGCGGTGCGCATGTAGTTCACCCAGATCGGCAACGCGAGCTGTGCGCCGAATTCGCGGCTGCCGAGGCTCTTCGGCTGGTCGAAGCCCATCCACGCGACCGCGACGAGCGATTGCTGATAGCCGGCGAACCAGCCGTCCTTCGCGTCGTTCGTGGTACCCGTCTTGCCCTGCAGGTCGTTGCGGCCCAGCGCGTTGGTGCCCGCGCCCGTGCCGCCCGTCGCGACCGAGTGCAGCAGGCTGTTCATCACGTATGCGTTGCGGCCTTCGATCGTGCGCGGCGCCGTGCCGCCCGCGACCACCGGCTGCGACTTCTGCAGCGGCTGGCCGCGCGCGTCGTCGACTTCGGCGATCAGGTACGGATCGACCTTGTAACCGCCGTTCGCGAACACCGCGTAGCCGGTCGCGAGCTGCAGCGGCGTCACGAGGCCCGCGCCGAGCGCCATCGGCAGGTACGGCGGCGTCTTCGCCGGATCGAAGCCGAAGCGCTGCGTCACATACTGCTGCGCATACTGCGTGCCGATCGACGCGAGGATCCGGATCGACACCAGGTTCTTCGACCGCTGCAGGCCGGTGCGCATCGTCATCGGGCCGTCCGGCTGGTCGTCGTCCTTCGGCTCCCACGCGGTGCCGCCCGGCACGCTCGGCGGGAAGTACAGCGGCGCGTCGTTGATCATCGTCGCCGGTCCGAGCCCCTTGTCGAGCGACGCCGAGTAGATGAACGGCTTGAACGACGAGCCCGGCTGCCGCCACGCCTGCGTCACGTGGTTGAACTTGCTCTTGTTGAAGTCGAAGCCGCCGACGAGCGAGCGGATCGCACCGTCCTGCGGCGCGATCGCGACGAGCGCGCCCTCGACCTGCGGCAGTTGCACGACCTGCCAGCCCGTCTTGCCGTCCTTCAGCACGCGCACGACCGAGCCCGGCTTGATCCGCAGCGCGTTGTTCGCGCGCGGGCTCAGCGCGGCCGACACGAAGCGCAGCCCGGCCGGGCCGATCGTCGTGGTCGCGCCGCCGACGAACTGCACCTCGACCGCGTTCGGCGATGCCGACAGCACGACCGCCGATTGCAGGTCGCCGTTGTCCGGGTGGTCGGCCAGCGCGTCGTCGATCGCCTCGTCGCGCTCGTCGCCGGCCGCGGGCAAGTTGATCGACGCTTCGGGGCCGCGATAGCCGTGACGGCGCTCGTAGTCGAGAATGCCGCGACGCACGGCCTGATACGCGGCTTCCTGGTCGGCCGAATTGATCGTCGTCGTAACGGTCAGCCCGCGCGTATAGGTTTCGTCCTTGTATTGCTCGTACATCATCTGCCGCACCATCTCGGCGACGTACTCGCCGTGCACCGCGTACTGGTTGCCCGGCGTGCGCACGTGAATCTCTTCCTTGATCGCCTGGTCGTACTGCGGCTGCGTGATGTAGCCGATGTCGAGCATGCGCTTCAGGATGTATTCCTGACGCACCTTCGCGCGCTTCGGATTGACGACCGGGTTGTACGCGGACGGCGCCTTCGGCAGCCCCGCGAGCATCGCCGCTTCGGCGACCGTGATGTCCTTCAGGTCCTTGCCGAAGTACACGCGCGCGGCGGCCGCGAAGCCGTACGAACGCTGGCCGAGATAGATCTGGTTCATGTAGAGCTCGAGGATCTGGTCCTTCGTCAGGGCCTTCTCGATCTTGTACGCGAGCAGCATCTCGTAGATCTTGCGCGTGTAGGTCTTCTCGCTCGACAGGAAGAAGTTGCGCGCGACCTGCATCGTGATCGTGCTCGCACCCTGGCGCGCGCCGCCGTGCATCAGGTCGGCCACGCCCGCGCGCAGAATGCCGAGGAAATCGACGCCGCCGTGCTCGTAGAAGCGGTAGTCCTCGATCGCGAGCACGGCCTTCTTCATCACGTCGGGAATGTCCTGGAAGCGCACGAGGCTGCGGCGCTCCTCGCCGAACTCGCCGATCAGCACGTGATCGGCGGTGAACACGCGCAGCGGCACCTTCGGCTGGTAATGGGTCAGCGCATCGAGCGACGGCAGTTGCGGCGCCATCACGACCAGCGCGTAGCCGACGATCAGCGCGCCGACGACGGCCAGCGTCGCGAACAAGCCGACGAACCACAGCGCGACGCGCGAGCCGAACGTGCGGCGGCGCCCTCCGCCCCCTCCACTGCGCGGCTGCGCGCGGCGGCCGTCGTCGCGATCGTCGTCATCGGGGTAATAGGCCCCGGACGGCGAACGGCGCAGCGTGTAGTGGGGTTCGTTCCTGTCGGAAGAAGAAGGCGGTCGTTTGATAATTGGCATGTCGGAATGGCGGGCGTACGTGGCGCCCTCGGACGCATGCGGAAATGCAAGCGGATGAATCAGAGTGGGTGCATCGAAATGCGGCTGTCACGTCGACAGACCCCGCCGCGCGGCGATCCGTTCCCGCGACGTGACAGCGCATTTTAATGAAATCGACCGGGTGCCTTCGCGATTTTTTGTAAAAATTCCCGCAATGCCGTGATTTGCGGCACGTATTGTCGGCATCCTCGGCCTATGATGGACACGCAATACGGCGCACGCAGGCGATTTTCTTTCAGTCGCGAAAGGTTGGCGTCCCGATGCGCGAGCCGCTTGAACTCGCGCGTTTAAGCCGTATTTAAGTGAACCGGTGGTGTAATATCCGCCGGCTCACGCGGGCCGGAACCGAAGCGGGACCGGCTCGCGACGGGCATTGCCGCGGTCACGCGGCGCCTTTCAACCACGGAGGATTTCATGTCGCTTTTCGACTCTATTTCGCGCACGATCAAAGGCCTGCTGAACGATGCGGCCGATTCGGTACAGGATCCGTCGCGCGACGCACGGCAGATCGTGCGGGAGCTCGACGACAGCATCGGCCGTGCCGAGAATTCGCTGATCGAGATCGAGGCACAGGTCGCAACCCAGCGCAGCAAGCGCGATGCGGCCGACGACAAGGTGAAGAAGTACGAGGACGGCGCGAAGCGCGCGCTGCAAGGCGGCGACGAAGCGCTCGCCCGCGAGGCGCTCGCGGCCCAGTCGAACGCGGAAGCCGAGCGCGATGCGCTCGCGGCCGAGCTGGCGACGCTCGAGCCGTCGGTCGACAAGCTGAAGGGGCAGATCGCCGACATGCGTCAGCGCCGCAACGACCTGAATGCGCGCTCGAACATCCTGCAGGCGAAGCAGGAAATCGCGCAGGCGAAGGACGTGGCCGCCAGCGCGCTGGGCGGCATCGGCGGCAAGAACCTGTCCGAGGATTTCCAGAAGCTCGAGGACAAGGTCGCGCTGCAGAACGCCCGCTCGGACGCGCGTCTCAATTCGGCCGACACGTCGAGCGGCAAGGCGCTCGACGACAAGCTCGCCGCGCTGAACAAGGGCCCGTCGGTGGAAGATCGCCTCGCCGCGCTGAAGAAGCAGCTCGATACGCCCGCGCAGTAACCGCCGCCGCGGGCCACCGCGCCGCGCCCCGGCCCGGGCGCGCGGCGCGAACCGATCGTCAGGAGACGGGCGCATGCGCCCGGTTCGACCATGAAGAAATCTCTCGCCGCACTCGGCCTGTCGCTGATGTTGCTGTCGTCCGCCGCGTTTGCGGTCCCGTCGCTTCAGCAGGTCGAGCAGTCGATCGCGCAGCGCAACTGGCAGCAAGCCGACACGCAGCTGTCGCAAGTCATCGACGCCCATCCGAACAACGCGCATGCGCGCTATCTGTATGCGCAGGTGCTGGACCGCGAAGGCCGCGCGTCCGACGCGCTCGCGCAACTGCAGCGCGCGAAATCGCTCGATCCGCAATTGAAGTTCACCGACGCGTCGCGCTTCGCGCAGACGGAGTCGCGCATTCGCGCCGACGCCGCGCGCGTGAGCGGCAACACGCCGTCGGCCACGCAGGCCGGCACGCTGCAGCCGGGGCTCGCCCCCGCCGTCGCGCCGGCCGAAAAACACGGCCCGTCGACCGGCATGTGGATCGGCCTCGGGCTGATCGTCGCCGTGATCGCGCTGGTGCTGCGCTGGACGCTGCGGCGCGCGCGCACGGCCGACAACGGCCGTGCCGACGACGAACGCCGCACGCAGCTCAAGCGCGCGACCGACGTGCTGAACGACATCCGGCCGCTGAAGCTCGATGCGAAACTGTCGACGGCGCCCGGCGCCGCGGCGCTGACCGGCGAACTCGAAGCGATCGAGAACGACGCGCGCACGCTCGTCGAGACGCTGTCGAACGGCAAGAATCCGGTGCCGCCGTATCGCGTCGATGAACTCGAACAGCGCCACGCGAGCGTGAAGGCGCGCGTCGAAGGCCGCCCCGACCCGGCCGCGCAGCCCACGGCGCCGGCGAACGGCAGCGGCTCGGTGTATGCGCAGGAAGCCGATCGCATGACGGGCGCGCAGGGTCAGCCGTATCAGCAGCAGCCCTACCCGCCGCAACAACCGTATCCGCAACAGCAGCCGCCCGTCGTGATCCAGCAAGGTGGCGGTTTCGGCGGCGGAATGGGCGGGCTCCTGACCGGCGTGCTGCTCGGCGAAGCGATGTCCGGCGGCCGCGAGCGCGTGGTCGAACGCGACGTGATCGTCGACGGCGAACACCGTCGGCAGGACACCGATCCGGGCTTCGACCTCGGCCGCGGCGACGATTCGAGCTGGAGCGACGGCAACAGCGGCGGCGGCGGGATGGATCTCGGCAGCAACGACGACGGCTGGACCGACGACAACACCTGAGTGAGTACGGGTGCACCGGGTGTCGACCTGCATGTCGACGCTCGGCCACGCACGCCACGCGCTGCGGCATGACCGGCCGCGCCGACGCGCGGATTTGTCAATCATTTCAAGATGGGCTACCGGCAATAGGGCACGTTCGCTATCATGCGGCCATCGGCGTGCCACCGACCTTCATTCGACGCAAAGCAATCCTGCGCGTCGCGGCACGCCTCCCCCCGCCCCAACCAGGAGAAAGCCGCTCATGAGCATCATCAAGGAATTCAAGGAGTTCGCCGTCAAGGGCAACGTGATGGATCTCGCCGTCGGCGTGATCATCGGTGGCGCGTTCTCGAAGATCGTCGACTCGGTCGTGAAGGACCTCATCATGCCGGTCATCGGCGTGCTGACCGGCGGCCTGGATTTCTCGAACAAGTTCGTTCTGCTCGGCACCATCCCGCCGTCGTTCAAGGGTAATCCCGATTCGTTCAAGGACCTGCAGGCCGCGGGCGTCGCCGCCTTCGGCTACGGCTCGTTCATCACCGTGGCGATCAATTTCGTGATCCTTGCGTTCATCATTTTCCTGATGGTGAAATTCATCAACAAGCTGCGCAAGCCGGACGAAGCCGCGCCGGCCGCGACGCCGGAAGACATCGTGCTGCTGCGCGAGATCCGCGATTCGCTCAAGCAGCGCTGACCGCGACACGCTCCGCCAGCCAGGCCCGCCCCGCGCGGGCCTTTTTATTGCGCACGCGACGCCCCGCCGCAAGCGGCGTATCTCACTTTTTTGTGACGAGCGAATGCACGCGCGGGAAAAGCAGGTCTATGATGGAGACTAAACGACAGTACGGGCGCCAAGACGCTGGCTGTGTCGATCATGGCGAGCAGGTCGACGGGAGACATTGATCGTCGTACTGCACGAATGCAGCATTTTCGTGTGCTATAAAGGATCGACATGCGGCGTACATAGCCGGGAGTGGGTCGCATGAAAGTGCCGCATTTCTTGCAATTGTTTTTGAGGCGAGTGTTTATGTCCTTCCCGAAAAAACGTCGGCGTGCGCCGCAGGATGGCCAGGAGTCGTTCCTCGCGGTCTTGCGCCACTCGAAGCCGTTTGCCCAGCTCGACACCAAGATTGCCCGCGCTCGCGCGCAGGACGAACCCGTCCTCTATGCGCACGTGCTGCCGGGCCTCGACGTGCTTCTGTGCAGCGTGCGCGGCGCGCAGCCGCCCTATCCGGCCATCGCCGAGCTGCGCAAGCGCTGCATCGAATCGATCGCGAATGCGCTCGAGCAGCCGCTCGACGGCCTCGAGAACGGCGGATACTGGTACGAAGCGAACGGCTTCGGCTTCCTCGTGTTCGCCAGCCGGGCGCGGGCGCGCATCCTGCCCGAGTTTGGTGCAGGCACGAAGGCGAGCCTGCGCGGCGGCCTCGGCCGTCAGAACGCGGGCGACACGACACCCCGCTCGCTCGGCTGATCCGCCAGCCATTCGATGGGCCGCCTCCGCGCGGCCCATCTGCCATTCACACGCCCCGCTTGCCCGTCACGACGCCTGCTGGCGGCCGTTGCCCGGCCGCACGATGTCGATGAACGCGGCGAAATCTGCGCCGGCGAGTCCCTGCGCGGCGCCGAGCCTGAGCACCTGCTGCACGGTGGCCGACACGGGCATCACCGCGCCGGTGTCGCGCGCGGCGTCGGCGATGGCATCGACATCCTTCTGGAACGTACTGAGCGCGCCGATCGGCGGATGACCGCCCGACGTCATGCGCGGCACGAACGTCTGCAGCAGCACCGAATCGGCCCAGCCGCCGGCCAGCGCCTCGGCCAGACGCGCGGCGTCGATGCCGCTCGCCTGCGCGAGGCCGACCGCCTCGGCGATCGCGGTGACCGTCGCGGTGACGATCGCCTGGTTGCACAGCTTCGCCGTCTGGCCCGCGCCGGCATCGCCCATGTGCGTGATGCGCGACGCGTACGTGTCGATCAGCGCGCGCACCGCGTCGAGATCGGCCGCGCGGCCGCCGGCCATCACCGCGAGCGTGCCGGCCTGCGCGCCCGGCACGCCGCCGGACACCGGCGCATCGACCCAGCCGACCCCGAGCGCGGCCGCGCGCGCCGCGTAGTCGCGCGTGGCGGCGGGCGGAATGCTCGAATGATCGACGATGCGTCGCAGGCGGCGCGCGTTCGCGTCGCCGGAAAGCAGCCCGTGCTCGCCGAACACGACGTCGCCGACCGCCCGGCCGTCGAGCACGCACACGAACACCGTCTCGACGCGCTCGGCCAGCTCGTGCGGCGTGCCCGCCACCTGCGCGCCGTCCTTCACCAGCGCGTCGGCCTTGTCGCGCGAGCGATTCCATACGCTCACGCGATGCCCGGCCGCCAGCAAATGCCGAATCATCGGCGCGCCCATCAATCCTGGTCCGCAAAATCCGACTTCCACGATGCGCCTCATCTCCGATATGGGTTGCAGTTGCCGCCCATCATACCTATCACTCAAGAAGCCGGGCATGCACGGGACCGTAGCGGAACCGTAGCGGAACCGCTTCGGGACCGCGCGTTGCCCCGGCAATACAGACCGATATCCCAGGGAGCGCATCATGAGCGACCACGTGTACAAGCTGATCGAACTGACCGGTTCGTCGCAGCAATCGAGCGACGACGCGATCCGCAACGCGATCTCGAAAGCCGGCAAGACGCTGCACAACCTGCACTGGTTCCAGGTGACCGAAACGCGCGGCCACATCGAAGGCGACCAGGTCGTGCACTGGCAGGTCACGCTGAAGGTCGGCATGCGTATCGACGACTGACGCGCCGCACGCGCCACGCGACGCCCCGCCACCGGATGCGTGCAACGCGCATCCGTGCGGCGCCGCGCCCGCCTGCATTTCGCCCCGTTCCGGCCCCTTGTCGAGGCCCGGCCGGCGGGTAGCCGCGGGTATCCATCTCTTGACGCTGATTTTCGTTCATATTAAAAACGATATACCCACCCCATCCCTCGATCAGCCCAGCCATATAAACCGGAGATAACATGAGTCAGCAACGCGAGGCGATCGACACGTACCTCTTGCGCGTCTTGCACACCTTGTTGATGGAGCGCAGCGTCACGCGCGCGGCCGTCAAACTGAACCAATCGCAACCGGCGATCAGCGCCGCGCTGCGCCGCCTGCGCGACATCACCGGCGATCCGCTGCTGGTGCGCGGCAAATCCGGCATGGTGCCGACCGAATACGGACTGCGCCTGCTCGAGCCCGTGCAGAACGCGCTGCGCGAAATCGAGCGCATCAAGTTCCAGCAGCACAACTTCGACCCGGCCACGTCGATCCGCTGCTACCGGATCGGCTGCCCCGACTACCTGAACGTGCTGTTCGTACCGACCGTCGTCGAACGCTTCCGCCTGGCCGCGCCGAATGCGACGCTCGAGTTCCATTCGCTCGGCCCCGCGTTCGACTACGAGCTCGCGCTGGAAGACGGCAAGCTCGACATCGTCGTCGGCAACTGGCCCGAACCGCCCGAGCAGCTGCACCTGTCGAACCTGTTCGTCGACGAAATCGTCTGCCTGATGAGCAACACGCACCCGTTCGCGAAGCGCGGCGGGCTCACGCTCGACCAGTACCTGAACGCGCCGCATCTCGCGCCGACGCCGTACTCGGTCGGCCAGCGCGGCGCGATCGATGTGCATCTCGCGCGCGAACGGCTCAAGCGCCACGTGGTCGTCACGCTGCCGTACTTCAACCTCGCGCCTTACGTGCTCGTGAAGTCGGACCTGATCTTCACGACCACGCGGCTGTTCGCCGATCACTACGCGAAGTTCCTGCCGCTGTCCGTCGTGCCGGCGCCGCTCGACTTCCCGCCGATGCAGTACTACCAGCTGTGGCACGAGCGCTGCCATTACTCCGACGAAGTGCGCTGGCTGCGCAGCCTCGTCGCCGAGGCCACCCGCACGCTGATCGAGGCGTAATCGCATACGGCGCGCGCCACGCGCCCGCCGGGCACGCCGTTGCGCGGCGGGTGTGACGGCAACGGCCGCGCGACGTGCGGCGCGACCTCCCCGCCGACGCGTCAGCGCGACGCTTCCACGAGTGCTTGCGCCAGCGCGTTGTGACGCTCGATCACCGGCGGCAGATCGAGCGTCGCAAGGCGCCCTTCCCGCACCACCAGCTTCCCGTTCACCACCGTGTACGCCGTCTGCGACGGCGCGCAGAACACGAGCGCCGCGACCGGATCGTGCAGCGCGCCCGCGAACAGCGGCTGACGCAGGTCGAACGCGGCGAAATCCGCGGCCATGCCCGGCTTCAACGCGCCGATGTCGTCGCGATTCAGCACCTTCGCACCGCCGAGCGTCGCGATCTCGAGCGCTTCGCGCGCGGTCATCGCGTCGGGCCCGAAACCGACCCGTTGCAGCAGCAGCGCCTGGCGTACCTCGGCCACCATCTGCGCGCCGTCGTTCGACGCGGAACCGTCGACGCCAAGCCCGACCGGCACGCCCGCGAGCCGCATCTTCTTCACCGGCGCGATGCCGGACGCCAATCGCATGTTCGAGCACGGGCAATGCGCGACCCCCGTGCCGGTGCGCGCGAACAGGCCGATGCCCGCATCGTCGAGCTGCACGCAGTGCGCATGCCACACGTCGTGGCCGACCCAGCCGAGATCTTCCGCATATTCGGCGGGCGTCATCCCGAACTTCTCGCGGCTGTACGCGATATCGTTGACGTTCTCCGCGAGGTGCGTGTGCAGCGACACGCCGTATTCGCGCGCGAGCACGGCCGCGTCGCGCATCAGCTCGCGGCTCACCGAGAACGGCGAGCACGGCGCGACCACCACGCGCAGCATCGCGTAGCGGCCGTCGTCGTGATAGGTCTCGATCAGGCGCTGCGCGTCGCGCAGGATGTCGGGCTCGCGCTCGACGACCGAATCGGGCGGCAGCCCGCCGTCGCGCTGGCCGACGCTCATCGCGCCGCGGCTCGCATGAAAGCGCATGCCGATCCGCTGCGCGGCGCCGATGCTGTCGTCGAGCCGGCTGCCGTTCGGGTAGATGTACAGATGGTCGCTCGACGTCGTGCAGCCCGACTGCAGCAGCTCGGCCATCGCGGTGAGCGTCGACACCTCGATCATCTCGGGCGTCAGGTGCGCCCAGATCCGGTACAGGTTCGTCAGCCAGCCGAACAGTTCGGCGTTCTGCGCGGCCGGCACCGCGCGCGTGAGGCTCTGGTACATGTGATGGTGCGTGTTCACGAGCCCCGGGATCACGAGGTGGCCGCGCAGGTCGAGCACTTCGTCGGCCGTGTCGGGCAGCTCGGCGCTCGGGCCGACCGCGACGATCCGGTTGTCTTCGATGTAGAGCCCTGCGTCGCGCAGTTCGCGGCGCGTGTCGTCCATGGTCACGAGCACGTCGGCGTGCTTGACCAGCAGGGTCGTCGGGCGGGATGAGGAAGGGGTCGGCGCGCGTGCGCCGGCGTGCTGCTCGAGATTCATGCGTTCTCCGCGTCGGTCTGCCTCCAGGGGCTGTCCTGGAAGCGGTCACACAGCCGTTCGAACGCTGAATCGCGGCACGTCCCGGTGCCTGCGTCCGTTCGAACGCCCTGGCCCGGTTACCCGGCGTGCTCGCCGTCTTCGGGGTACGCGCGGCCACCGGCCGACGCGCACGGCGGGAGGATCGCCCAAGCGCGCGCCGCGCACAATACACGATCGCGAATACCGTGCTTCAGGGATTCGGTATGGTACGCCGCCCGACGCCCCGCGCGTGCCCGGCATCGGTGCGCTCGGCCCTGTCCGGCGGGCCGTCGACAGCCGCTCATGCGCGGCGCATTATCTTCGATATCGCGCACGTATTTGCACGGGGAACCTTTTTACAATGCCTGCACGGCGCTCGCTTCACGCTCGCCGACGGGTATGTAGCCACGTGACGTGGAGCCTCGATCCGCCGCACAGTCATGGATCGAGTCGCCGCCGAACCTCGCATTCACACAAGGAACAACGAATGGGAAAGCTCACTACCCACGTACTCGATACGGCGCACGGTCGCCCCGGCGCCGCCATCAAGGTGGACCTCTACGCGCTGGACGGCGAATCGCGCCGCGCGATCAAGACCGTGCTGACCAATAGCGACGGCCGCTGCGACGAACCGCTGCTCGAAGGCGCGGCACTCGCCGCCGGCGAATACGAACTCGTGTTCCATGCCGGCGACTACTTCGCGGCGCTCGGCGTGAAGGTGCCCGAACCCCGCTTCGTCGACCGCGTCGTGCTGCGCTTCGGCATCGCCGACGTCGGCTCGCACTACCACGTGCCGCTGCTCGTGTCGCCGTGGTCGTACAGCACTTATCGCGGCAGCTGACATTCGAATCAGCGCCTGCATCAAGACAAACGATCTGAGTCTGGAGGAGTTTCATGGAAGGCTTCATCACCGACTGGCTGAACCTCGCACTGCGATGGCTGCACGTCATCGTCGCCATTGCGTGGATCGGCGAGTCGTTCTATTTCGTCGCGCTCGACAACAGCCTGAAACCGCCGACCGACCCGAACCAGCGCAAGCGCGGGGTGTTCGGCGAGCTGTGGCACGTCCACGGCGGCGGTTTCTACAACATGCAGAAATACACGGTCGCGCCACCGGAAATGCCCGATGACCTGCACTGGTCGAAGTGGCCGTCGTACACGACGTGGCTGTCGGGCTTCACGCTGTTCTTCGTGCTGTACCTGCTTGCGCCGAACACGTACCTGATCGACAAGAACGTGCTCGACATGGGCCCGGTCGTCGCCGTCGCGTCCGCACTCGGCTTCCTCGCGGCCGGCTGGATCGTGTACGACTCGTTGTGTCGCCTGCTCGGCACCAACGACCGCGTGCTCGGCATCTGCGTCGGCCTGTACGTCGTCGCCGCCGCGTACCTCGCGTGCCACATCTTCTCGGGCCGAGCCGCCTACCTGATCGTCGGCGCGATGCTCGCGACGATCATGTCGGCGAACGTGTTCTTCGTGATCATCCCGGGCCAGCGCAAGATGGTCGACAAGATGCTCAAGGGCGAAGAACCGAACCCGATCTACGGCAAGCGCGGCAAGCAGCGTTCGGTGCACAACACGTACTTCACGCTGCCGGTCGTGTTCGCGATGCTGTCGAACCACTATGCGATGACGTACACGAACAAGTTCAACTGGGTCGTGCTCGTGCTGATCATGCTGGCCGGCGCGCTGATCCGCCAGTTCTTCGTGATGCGTCACCGCGGCAAGCAGCTGTGGTATTTGCCGATCGGCGGCGTCGCGCTGCTGTCGGGCGCGCTGGTATGGACGATGCCGAAGCCGGTCGCGCCGGAAGCGCAAGCGGCCAACGCACCGAAGATCGCGATTCACGACATCATGCCGATCCTGCAGCAACGCTGCGTCGAGTGTCACTCGGCCAAGCCGACGCTGATGGGCAGCGCACCGGCGGGCGTGATGTTCGATACGCCGGACGAAGTGTCGAAGAACGCGCAGCGCATCTACGACCAGGCCGTGCGCCTGAAGGCGATGCCGATCGGCAACGTCACGCACATGACCGACGACGAGCGGACGAAGCTCGCCGCCTGGTTCGAGGGCGGCGCGGTCAAGTAAGCCGCCCGCCGGGCGCCGGAAGTCATTCGCCGGCGCCATTCTCTCCGTTCGCGGGCCCGGTCACACGGGCCCGTTTTTTTGCCCACGCGGAGGAATGCCTTTCGCATGTCAGCCGCGCATCGCGTCGCGCTGCAGTGCGACGAGTACATCGCGTGCACGCGGGCCGTCGACGAACGGCACGAAGATGTGATCGTGGTAAGCGGCGGCCATCACGTTGCAGCTGATGCCGGCCGCGCCGAGCGCCCGCGCGAACGCGGCCGTGAGGCCGACGGCCGCGAGGTCGGAATGCACGGTCAGCGTGATCCACGCGGCGCGGAACAGCACCGGCCAGCCGCGGCGCGCGGCCGTCTCCTCGTCGACCACGACCGTCACCCCCTCCGCTTCGCGGAACGTCGCAATCACTTCGGATAACGATACGTCTGCGGCGTGCGGTAGCGCGATGAATGCGAATGCACCCGGATGCAGTTCGGGCTGCATCGTGCGCAGCAGGACCGCGAGGTCGTTTTCAGGCTGGCTCATCGGAAGATCGCGCCGGGAACCGGACGTCATGTGGTGGCGATGCGGGCACGATAGCACGCGCTACACGTGCACCATCGCGACTTCGTCCGCGAGCGCCGGCGCGGGCGCCACGTCGACGCTCACGTCGAACGGTCGCACGAGGCGCCCCGCTCACCCGTCGACCGCCTCCGGCAACCGCGCGATCGCCTTGATCTCGAACTGAAACCCGTACAGCCAGGTCACGCCGACGGCGGTCAGCGTCGGATGCGGTGCGTCGCCCCAGTATTCGGGGACGATCTCCCAGACCCGCTCGAACGTCGCTTCGGGGTCGACGAGGAACACCGTCACGTCGACGACATCGTCGAACGTGCAGCCGGCCGCGCGCAGCACCGCATTCAGGTTGTCGAACGCGCGACGAACCTGCGCGCCCGGTTCCGGCTCGGGCGAGCCGTCCTCGCGGCTGCGTTCCCGCCGAACCGGCACGTCAGCGCGAAGCTGCGCGTGTTCGTCGACTGGGTCGCCGAGCTGATGGCGCAGCATGCGCCGGTCGCGAATCGGCAGCGCGGCGGCAACGGTTCGCGCAATATGCGCAAGGCCGCGGCAACCTGATTCGCGAGCGAGCCAACGAGTGCATATAAAAAACCCGCGCAGGCCGCGCGGGTTTCGACAGACGGACGATCAGCCTGACTCAGGCCGTCACCGCATCGAGCGCATCCTCGGTGAGCCACAGCCACTCCTGCAGATCCTGCTCGTTCAGGTTCAGCCCGTCCCCGCCGCGATCGACGACGATGAAATCGCTGACGCCACCCAACGCGATCAGCGGGTGATGCCACACGCCCTTCGCATAGTTCACGCCCTGCCAGCCGCTCGTCACGAACGCGCGGATCTTCGCCGGATCGAGCTCGCCCGCGGGCGCGACGACGACGAGATACGGCCGGTCGTTCAGCGGCACGAACGCCTGGCTGCCGAGCGGATGCCGCTCCAGCATCTTCACTTCGAACGGCAGCGTGCGCGGCTGGCCGCGGAACAGGTTGACGAGCGGGCGGCCGCCCTCATCGGTCACGTCGACTTTCGCGAGATCGTGAAAGCGGATCGTCGTGCCAAGGTTGATCGGGATCTGCTTCGCCCCTGCCGTTTCGATCACGTCGCCGAACGGCGCAAACGCTTCCCTGGTCAGCGGTTCGATGACAAGCGTCTTCATTTGTCGAGCGTCCCCCACAGACGCAGGCGCGACACGCCGCCGTCCGGAATGATGTTCAGTCGCACGTGCGTGACGGGACCGAGCGACGCGATCTCCTGTTCGAAGTAGTGCTGCTTGTCCATCTGCAGCTTCTGTTCGCCGAGCAGCACCGGCCAGAACATCGACTGCGTGATCAGCGAGCTGTCGGTGCCGCCCGATACATACGCGGCCTGGATCGAGCAGCGATCCGGGTAGTTGCCCTTGAAGAACGCGGTATCGACTTCGATCTTGCGGATCACGCCCGGCTGCGCGAGCGCGATGATCGCCCAGTCGTTGCCCGGCTCGCGGCGGCGGCGGGTTTCCCAGCCATCGCCCATGTTCACGCCGCGGCCCGGCAGCAGCAGGTTCGACGCGACGCCGAAGTGCTGGTTGTTCGCCGCCACCACGTAACCGCCGTTTTCCATCGCCGCGAGGTCGAACTGCTCGGTCGCGCTCGCGCCGGCCCAATCGAGCTGCGGCTGGCCGTACACGCGCAGGCGCGCGATGCCGCCGTCCGGATAGATGTTCACGCGCAGATGCGTGAACGCGCGCGCGTCGCTCGCTTCGACGTAGTGATGGCTGTTGCCTTGCAGCGTCGTCGACGGGACGATTTCGACCCACTCGGTCGCGTGCGTCGGCGCGCCGTCGGCCACGAACGCGGCCTCGATCGATGCGGCCGGCGGGAAGTTGCCGGTGAAGTGGCTCGTGTCGATGTCGAAGCCCTTGATCACGCCCGGGCGCGCAAGCTTGACGATGCACCAGTCATAGCCGGTCGTGCGCTTGCGGCGCGTTTCCCAGCCGTCCATCCACTTGCCGTGGTCGTCATACTTGCCGGGGATGAAGACGGCCGGCTCGGGGTTCAGCATCCGGTCCTTCGGCGCGAAGAAATCGTCGCTGGCCTCGAGCGCCTGCGCACCGAGACGCGGGTCGGCAAGATTCACGTAGCGCCGCGTGAAATCGGGTGCGTTCGGATCGAGAAGCGGAACAGCCATGATGTTTCCTTGTTTCAGTGAGACGATCGGACCGCCGCGACGCAGCGGGCCGTATTGCGGTGTCAGGCGGCGGTGTCAGGCGTCGATCAGGTCGTCGAGGCGAAAGCGCGCGATCCGGTAGATCTGGTCAAGGCTCGCACGCAGCTCGTCGTCGCGCGAATGATTCACGCGCGACTCGAAGTTCGCGATGATGCCGTGGCGGTCATAGCCGCGCACCGCGAGGATGAACGGGAAGCCGAATTTCTCGCGATACGTGCGGTTCAGCGTCAGCAGCTTGTCGAATTCTTCCTGCGTGCACTGGTCGAGGCCCGCGCCGCTCTGCTCGCGGGTCGATTCGGCCGTCAGCTCGCCGCGCACGGCGGCCTTGCCGGCCAGCTCCGGGTGGGCGTTGATCAGCGCGAGCTGGCGCGCTTCGCCGCCGGTTTCCACCGCGTCCGACATCGTCTCGTGCAGCGCGTCGATGCTCGCGAACGGCCGCTTGCCCGCGGCGACCTCGGCCACCCACGGCGAATGTTCGAAGATCCCCGACAGCGCCGCGACGAATGCGCTCGGCGCCATCGTATTCAGTTGTTCCAACGTGTAGCGCATCGCCTTCATGCTTTCCCTTCGTTTCGATGATTGGGCTGATACGGATGATGTTCACGCCAGTGACGCGCGATATCGACACGGCGCGTCACCCATACGCGATCGTGCTGCTCGATGTGATCGAGGAACCGCTGCAGCCCGCGGAACCGGCCCGGCCGGCCGAGCAGCCGGCAATGCATGCCGATCGACAGCATCTTCGGCGCTTCGTCGCCCTCCGCGTACAGCACGTCGAACGCGTCGCGCAGGTACTGGAAGAAGTGGTCGCCGGTGTTGAAGCCCTGCGGCGTCGCGAAGCGCATGTCGTTCGTGTCGAGCGTGTACGGCACGATCAGTTGCGGCGACGTGCGGCCGCCCGACACCTCGACGTCCATCCAGAACGGCAGGTCGTCGCCGTAGTTGTCCGAGTCGTACAGGAAGCCGCCGTATTCGGCGACGAGGCGATGCGTGTTGGGGCTGTCGCGGCCCGTGTACCAGCCGAGCGGACGCTCGCCCGTCACGCGCTCGATCGCTTCCATCCCGAGGCGCATGTGCTCGGCTTCGAGTTCCGGCGTCATGCTCTGGTAGTGAATCCAGCGCCAGCCGTGGCACGCGATTTCATGGCCGAGCTCGACGAATGCCCGCGCGAGCTCCGGATGACGCTCGATCGCCATGCCGACGCCGAATACCGTCAGCGGCAGCCCGCGCTTCTCGAATTCGCGCAGGATGCGCCACACGCCGGCCCGCGACCCGTATTCGTAGATCGACTCCATGCTCATGTGGCGGTCCGGATACGCGGCCGCGCCGACGATTTCGGACAGGAACTGCTCGGAGCCCGGATCGCCGTGCAACACGCAGTTCTCGCCGCCCTCCTCGTAGTTCAGCACGAATTGCACGGCGACGCGGGCGCGCCCCGGCCAGTTCGCCTGCACGGGATGGCGGCCGTAGCCGATCAGGTCGCGAGGATAGTTGGGATCGAGTGACATGGTTCGGAATGCAACGAGAGCGGGCTGGAATAATGGGTTCGCATCGACCGCGCGGTGCCGTGGGCCGGCCGCGCGAGCCGATGCGATGACGGCCCAGTGTAGCGAAAACGTTGATACGCGCCCATACAGCGACGCAGATAGTGCATGTCAGACGGTGTGTATGTGCGGTTGCGGCAAATTCGGCGGAGGCTCCGCCGCATCCCCGCCCGGCGGGCTGAAGCGTGCGAATTCGCCGTCGTAGCGCTTCGGCAGCGGCCGCGCATAATCGCCGCGCTTCGCGGTTGAGAGTCGCAGCGCAACGAGCGCCTCGGCCCACTTCACGGCCGCCGTGACGCCCTCGACCACCGGCGCGCCGATCTGCTGCTCGATCTCGTACGCGAATTCGGCCATCCCCGCGCAGCCGAGCACGATCGCGTCGGCGCCGTCCTCGTCGAGCGCGCGCCGGCATTCGTCGACGATGATCCGGCGCGCGGCCGAGCCGGGCCGGTCGAGTTCGAGCACCGCGACGTCGGTCGCGCGCACGTTGCGGCAGAACCGCTTCATCCCGTAGCGCTCCGCGAGGTGCCATGCCATCCCGCAGGTGCGCGCGAGCGTCGTGACGACCGAGAAGCCCGGCGCGAGCACGCTCGCCGCATGCATCGCGGCCTCGGCGATGCCGATCACCGGCCCGCGCGCAAGCTCGCGCGCCGCGTAGAGGCCCGGATCGCCGAAACACGCGATCACGTACGCGTCGCAGCCGTCGCGCTCGCCACGCGCGACCTCGGCAAGCAGGCCAGGCGTCGCGAGCGCCTCGTCGTAATAGCCTTCGATCGACGGCGGCCCCATCGGCGGACTCACGGCCACGATCTCCGTGCCGGCAGCCGCGACCTCGCGTGCGCAGCGGCCCATCGCATCGGTCATCCGCTGCGTCGTATTCGGATTGATCAGTCGGATCTTCATCGCATGCTCCTTACGCCTTCGCGCTCGCGAGCAGCCGATAGAACACGAAGCCGAGCCCCGCGCCGATGAACCACGAGAAATTCGCGAGGGCCTGCCAGCCCGGCACCATCACGCAGACAACCGCGATCACCGCGGCCGGCAGCAGCGCGGCCAGCGCACGGCGGTTCACGCCGCCCGTGTACCAGTAGGCGCCGCTTTCCGACATCGTGTACAGGTCGTCGCGCACGAGGCGGCCGCGCTTGACGAGGTAGAAATCGGCGATCAGCACGCCGTACAGCGGGCCGATGAACGCGCCGAGCACGTCGAGCGTGTAGTGGATCACGGCCGGGTTGTTGAACAGATTCCACGGCGTGATGAAGATCGATGCGACCGCCGCGAGCATCCCGCCCGCGCGCCAGCTGATCAGGCGCGGCGCGACGTTCGAGAAGTCGAACGCCGGCGACACGAAGTTCGCGACGATGTTGATGCCGATCGTCGCGATCGTGAAGGTCAGCGCACCGAGGATCACCGCGGTCGGATGGTCGATGCGGCCGACCGTCGCGACCGGGTCGGTGATCAGTTCGCCGAACACCGGCAGCGTCGCGGCGGTAGTGATCACCGTGACGAGCGAGAACGCGAGAAAGTTGACGGGCAGCCCCCAGAAATTGCCGCGCTTCACGTCGCCGAACGAGCGGCAGTAGCGCGAGAAATCGCCGAAGTTCAGCATCGGCCCGGAGAAGTACGACACGACGAGCGACACGGCGGTGATCATCACCGGAATCACTTCCGCGCCGTGATACTTGACGCCGCCGAGATTGATGCCGATGTTGCGCCAGCCCGCGCGCCATACCATGTATCCGGCGAGGATGAACATCACGACATAGACGGCCGGGCCCGCGAAGTCGATGAACTTCTTGATCGTCTCCATCCCGTTCCAGAACACGAACGCCTGCAGCACCCACAGCAGCATGAAGCCGGCCCAGCCGACCGCCGACAGCCCGAGGAAGCCGTAGCGATGAACGTCCGCATACGGCAGCCATTGCGGGAAGAATTTCAGCACGACGATCACGAGCGCGCTCGACGCGAGATAGGTCTGGATGCCGTACCACGCGATCGCGATCAGCCCGCGGATCACGGCCGGCACGTTCGCGCCGAGCACGCCGAACGTCGCGCGGCACGCGACCGGATACGGCACGCCGATCTGCTGGCTCGGCCGCGCGATCAGGTTGCACAGCGCGTTCACGAGGCCGATGCCGACGATCAGCGCGATCAGCACCTGCCAGCTTGTCAGCCCGAGCGCGAACAGGCTGCCCGCGAACACGTAGCCGCCGACGCTGTGCACGTCCGACATCCAGAACGCGAAGATGTTGTAAGAGCCCCATGTCTGATTCTTCAGGGGTGCCAAATCTTCGTTGTACAAACGTTCGCTGTAACCGTCCGGCAGTGCCGGACCGCCGCCCTCGCCGCCTTCTTCCGCCGGATAGGCGCTGTCGTGCGCCACACTGAACTGAGCCATGACTTCTCCTTGACGCGGCCGCAAGGCCGCTCCACCGTCATCGATATCGCTCCGGATCGTCGCCCGGAGTCGGACCCGCGGCCCGCGGCAAACACCGCGGGCCTGCATTTCGCTCGTTCTGTGGCGCGCGGCCGGGTTCGCGTCGCCGCTCAGGCGCCGCCGAACACTTCGCGCA
The DNA here is from genome assembly GCF_017815045.1 of Burkholderia sp. CpTa8-5. Lineage (NCBI taxonomy): Bacteria > Pseudomonadati > Pseudomonadota > Betaproteobacteria > Burkholderiales > Burkholderiaceae > Burkholderia > Burkholderia sp. CpTa8-5. The sequence goes on along the minus strand of NZ_JAGIQD010000022.1, from coordinate 87,398 downwards.
AATCGACCTGCCCTTGCGCGGGCCGGTCCAGCATCTTCAGTTCGACATGCTGCAGGTGGCGCGCCATCAGCGTCACCGCCTGCTTCGGATCGCCCGCCTCCAGCGCGGCGAGGATCTCGTCGTGGTCGTCGCACGAGCACGGGCTGCGCCCGTGCGATTCGTACAGTGCCGACATCAGCGTCGAGCGTGCGACGAGCCCTTCGAGGCACTCGCTGAGCGTCGCATTGCCCATCAGCGTCGCGAGCGCCGTATGGAATTCGCCCGACAACCGGATCCATGCCGCGAAGTCGTGCCGCTCGAACGCCTTGCGTTCCTTGTCGATCAGCGCCGCGACGCCCTTCAGCCGCCTGGCGCCGGGGCCGGTCGCGAGCCGCTCGACCACGGCCAGCTCGATGATCCGGCGCATCTCGAACACTTCGTGCACGTCCTGCAGCGTCGGGCTCGCGACGAATGCGCCGCGGTTCGGCTCCAGATCGACCAGCTTGTCGGTCGCGAGCTGCGCGAGCGCCTGGCGGATCGTCCCGCGCTTCACGCCGAACACGTCGCAGAGCTGCGCCTCCGTCAGCTTCGCGCCGGGCGCGAGCCGATGCTCGAGGATCGCGGTGCGGATCCGCTCGGCGATCGCTTCGGGGCTGGCCGCACCGGACGGAGAGGAATCGGGCTCGTTCATGATCTGCATCGTGTGATGGTCCTCATCCTAGGATGGACATAAAGATTGTCAACAATTCTTTTTCAGGATTTCGCACAATCGGCGTGCGCCGGGGCGTCTCCATTCGGTGCAGTGCGCACGAAATCCATGCATGGCAGTCCTGGCAGGCAAGACGAGGGCCGTTCTCGTCGTATACCCGCCCGGTCATTTTGTTGACAAAAATGGTGCAAAAACGCGTGACGATCGTGTTGGTGTCGACGAAAAACGCGGACCGTTAGTTGCGTATCTACATAAAGAAAAAGGCGGGAAGCCCGCCTTTCGATCGATCGTGCCGGCATCAGCCGAGATGCGGATAGTCGGACAACGTGAGCCGGAACCCGTGCGCATTCGCGACCAGTTGCGCCTGTGCCCCGAACGGCAGCGTCAACAGGTCGGGCACGTGACCGAACTGGAGCCCCGTGATGACCGGAATGCCCACCACCGCGCGCACCTGATCGATCATCGCCTGCATGTCGTAGCCGTTGTCGTACTCGAACGGCCGCGCGCCGGTGAACTGGCCGAGCACGAGCGCCTGCTGCCGCGCGAGCAGCCCCGACAGGTGCAGTTGATAGATCATCCGCTCGATCCGGAACGGCTGCTCGTTGACGTCTTCGATGAACAGGATGCCGCCTTCGATGTCGGGCATGTACGGCGTGCCGACCAGCGACGTGAGGATCGCGAGGTTGCCGCCCCACAGCGTGCCCGTCACGTTCACCGTCTGCACCTGCGGTGCGTCGGCGACGATCGTCGTGCTCGACTGCGTCAGCGTCTGCCAGAAATGCTGCATCGTGAAGTCGCTGGGCGTTTCCGCGCCGAAGTCGGCCGACAGCATCGGGCCGCCGAACGTCTTGATGCGCGCCTTCGCGTACAGCGCCAGTTGAATCGCCGTGAAGTCGCTGTGACCGACGAGCGCGACCGGCTGGTCGCGCAACCGGCGTTCGAGCCCGCGATAGTCGAGCCCGTGCAGGATGCGCGCGGCGCCGTAGCCGCCGCGCACCGCGAGCGCGATGTCCGGCAGCGGCCGTTCCGGATCGGCGAGGCGGTTCAGGTCGCCTGCCCGCTCGCCGTCGGTGCCGCCGAAACGCTGGAAGCGCCGCTGCGTCGCCTCGATGTTCTCGATGCGCTGCTGCGCGGTGCTGAGGCGCTCGAGCGCGCGGTTGATCGCGTCGGGGTCGTGCGGATAGCCGGACGGCGCCAGCAGGCGGATGGTGTAGGACGCGGCGGGCTGGAAGGACATGGCGAAAGGTGTCGGGATCGTCAAACCTGCTTAGAGGGACCGAACCGTGTCCGGTTCACGAAAACCGTGCACGCCCGGGACGCCGGGCGCGGCGAGCGGCGAGCGGCGAGCGGCGAGCGGCGGCCTATGACGCGCCGGATTCGGCGTCGCGGGCAAGCCGCGCTTCGCGCAGCGCGCGACGGCGCTCGGCGAAGAACGACTTCAGCGCGGCGCCGCACTCGTCGGCGAGCACGCCGCCGGTCACTTCGGTATGGTGATTCAGTTGCGGATTCGCGAAGGCATCGATCACGCTGCCGCACGCGCCCGTCTTCGGGTCGGCCGCGCCGTAGACGACCCGCGCGATGCGCGCGTGCATGATCGCGCCTGCGCACATCAGGCACGGCTCGAGCGTCACGTACAGCTCGCAGCCGGGCATCCGGTAATTCTGCAACTGCTGCGCGGCCATGCGCAGCGCGGCCATTTCGGCATGCGCGGACGGGTCGTGCCCGCCAATCGGATGGTTGAAGCCGCGGGCGATCACTTCGTCGCCGCGCACGAGCACCGCGCCGACCGGCACTTCGCCGGCCGCGCGCGCCTCTTCGGCGGCAGCCTGCGCAAGACGCATGAAATGGAGGTCGCGCGCCGCGACGGGCGCGGTTTCGTGAACGGGAGAATCGGCGGCGGGGTCAGCGGCCGCGGCGGCTGCAGAGCGTGCTGCGTCGTGCAGCGCGTCGGACGTCACATCGTCCCCGCTTCGGCGGGCGCGTCGTCGAGCCCGCGCTCGCACAGGCGTTCCGCGATGCGCCGGCAGTAGTCGCGCGGCATCACCATCGGGCCGCCGCGCAGCGATTCGAGCGCCATGTCGAGCGCGAGAATCTTCGCCTGCAGCCGGCAACGCGCGGCACGGTCGCTGACCGCCTGCACTTCGTCGTGCAGGTTGCGCAGCGCGCGCAGTTGCTCGACGGCCGGCGGCACGAAGCCCGCGTTCTTCAGGATACGGTTGGCCACCCGCACCTCCTCGGGCACGAGCAGGTCGTCATCCAGCGCCTGCGGCGCGCCGGTACCCGGCAAATCGTCGAACTCGCCCCGCGCGGCGGCGGCGGCAATACGTTGTTCGACCAGGGCGTCAAGCAGTCTCATCAGTCAATCGGAACAATGCGGCAGGGCGAATTCTAGCAGGGTGACGCCGGTATGACAGGCCCTTCGAATACATGCTCGATATTGTGGTTTTAGGGGCCGAATCGCCGCGCATGCGCGCCGATCGCCGTCAGTTGCCGCTCTGCTGCGCAGCAGCAGGCTGAGCGCGGTTTGGACGCGTGCAAATGGAACGCGTATCCGGGCCCATTTTTTATCCACGTCGATGCGGCCGGCCGCCGTCGATCGCGTGAAAATGCGACGCGCGTCGCTTCCGCTGCCCGATTACGCAGCCACGGTTTCCGGCCGCGCCTTCGCGAACGGGCGGAACATCGTCGCGATCAGGAACGCGCCGATCCCGATCGCGAACGAGCCGAGGTACAGCCGGCCATAGCTGCCGAACGCATCGACGATCAGGCCGCCGGCGACCGGGCCCGCGGCCATCCCGAGGCTGCCGGCCATCGCGCAGCCGCCGATCACGGTGCCCATCATCCGCAGCGGGAAATTCTCGCGCGCGAGCACGGAATACAGCGGCATCACGCCCGCATAGATGAAACCGAACAGCGTCGCGACCGCGTAGAAGCCGTCGAGCGTGCGCACGAAGTAGTAGCCGAGCGCGCCGAGCGCCTGCGCGAGCAGCCCCGCCACCAGCATGCGCTTCGCGCCGAGCCGGTCGCCGAGGATCCCGAACGCGATCCGGCCGCCCATGCCCGCGAGTCCTTCGACGCTGTAGATCGACACCGCGACGATCAGCGGAATCCCGCAGGTCACCGCGTAGCTGACCGTATGGAAGATCGGGCCCGAATGCGTCGCGCAGCAGAAGAAGTTGGTCAGCACGAGCACCATGAACTGCGGCGAGCGCAGCGCATCCGCGACCGACATCGCGGCGGGCGCGCCGGCGGACGCCGGCGCAGCCGCCGCGTGCGCGGATTCGGGATCGAGCGCGGGCGCCCGGCGCACCAGCAGCGACACCGGAATCATCACGACGGCCGCCAGCGCGGCGATCAGCAGCATCGACGTGCGCCAGTCGCGCACCGACACGAGCCACGCAGCGAGCGGCGCCATCGTCATCGGCGCCATCCCCATGCCGGCCGACACGAGCGAGACCGCGAGGCTGCGGTGCGTGTCGAACCAGCCGGTCACGCACGCCATCATCGGCGCGAATATCGCGGCCGTCGCACCGCCGACGGCCAGGCCGAAGGTCAGCTGGAACGCGAGCAGCGACGGCGCGCGGCTCGCCAGCGCGAGGCTCGCCGACAGCAGTACGGCGCCCGCGATGACGACCGGCCGCGTGCCGACGCGGTCCGACAGGCTGCCCCACGCCAGGCTCGCGAAGGCCATCGCGATGAAGCCGAGCGTCATCGCGGCGGAGATGCCGGTCATCGACCAGCCCGTATCGCGCGCGATAGCCCGCAGGAACACCGGCAACGAAAACATCGCGCCGATCGCGACGCAGCCCATCAGGCCGCCCGCGGCGACGATCACCCAGCGGTATCGGGAATCCGGCATGTGGCGTGTCATGTGGCTTCTCCTCGTTCGTTGCGCCATTCGCGGCAACCGGCTGCCGGCCGCATGGCGCGGCGCACTGCCCGGTCGATATCGATACGACGGGCGGCACATCGGGAAATCGACATGCGCGCCGCATGGGGCGCGAATTTTTTATTTTGGGCGAATCCGCTCGGCTCGCAAGGGTCGGATCGCGCGCCCCACTTTTCCTCAACGGGAAATTCGAAATCAGAAATCGTTGGTTGGGGCACGCACTCGCGCTGGCTACACTCGCCCCATCTTGTCATAACAAGTTGACCGATGCCCCCACCCAACGTCGTGCCGTTGTCCGCGGCCCCGCTCTACGTGCAGATCAAGGACACGCTGCGCACGCGCATTCTCGACGGCACCTACGCGCCGCACAGCCGGATGCCGTCCGAGCACGCGCTCTGCGCGATGTTCGACGTCAGCCGCATCACGGTGCGCCAGGCGCTCGGCGACCTGCAGAAGGAAGGCCTGCTGTTCAAGCTGCACGGCAAGGGCACGTTCGTGTCGAAGCCGAAGGCGTTCCAGAACGTGACGTCGCTGCAGGGCTTCGCGGAGGCGATGTCGTCGATGGGCTACGAGATCGTCAACCAGTTGCGCAGCCTGCGCACGGTGAAGGCCGATCGCCATCTCGCGACGAAGCTGAACGTGCCCGAAGGCGCGCCGCTCGTCGAGATCCATCGCGTGCGGCTGCTGAACCGCGAACCCGTGTCGCTCGAACAGACCTGGGTGCCGGAAGCGCTCGGCAAGCGTCTCGCCGGCGCCGATCTCGCGACCCGCGACATCTTCCTGATCCTGGAGAACGACTGCGGCATCCCGCTCGGCCATGCCGACGTGTCGATCGACGCGATCCTCGCGGACGACGACATCGTCGACGCGCTGCACGTCGAGGAAAGCAGCCCGGTGCTGCGCATCGAGCGCCTCACGCACGACGCGTCGGGCGCGCCGCTCGACTACGAATACCTCTACTTCCGCGGCGACGCCTTCCAGTACCGGTTGCGCGTCGACCGGCAGAAGGCGCGCAAACCTGCAAGGAACCCGCGATGAATACCCATGTGCACGAATACGACATCGTCGTGGTCGGCGGCGGCACGGCCGGCCCGATGGCGGCCATCAAGGCGAAGGAGCGCGATCCGTCGCTGCGCGTGCTGCTGCTCGAGAAGGCCAACGTCAAACGCAGCGGCGCGATCTCGATGGGGATGGACGGCCTGAACAACGCGGTGATTCCCGGCCATGCGACGCCCGAGCAGTACACGCGCGAGATCACGATCGCCAACGACGGGATCGTCGACCAGGAAGCCGTGTACGCGTACGCGACGCACAGCTTCGCGACGATCGAGCAACTCGACCGCTGGGGCGTGAAGTTCGAGAAGGACGGCACCGGCGACTACGCGGTGAAGAAGGTCCACCACATGGGCTCGTACGTGCTGCCGATGCCGGAAGGCCACGACATCAAGAAGGTGCTGTACCGGCAACTGAAGCGCGCCCGCATCGCGATCACGAACCGGATCGTCGCGACGCGCGTGCTGACCGACGCACAGGGTCGCGCGAGCGGCGTGCTCGGCTTCGACTGCCGCACCGCCGATTTCCACGTGATCCGCGCGAAGGCCGTGATTCTCTGCTGCGGCGCGGCCGGCCGCCTCGGCCTGCCGGCGTCGGGCTACCTGATGGGCACGTACGAGAATCCGACCAACGCGGGCGACGGCTACGCGATGGCCTATCACGCGGGCGCCGCGCTCGCGAACCTCGAATGCTTCCAGATCAATCCGCTGATCAAGGATTACAACGGCCCGGCGTGCGCGTACGTGACGGGCCCCTTGGGCGGCTTCACCGCGAACGGCAAGGGCGAACGCTTCATCGAATGCGACTACTGGAGCGGCCAGATGATGTGGGAGTTCTACCAGGAACTGCAGAGCGGCAACGGTCCCGTGTTCCTGAAGCTCGACCATCTCGCGGAGGAAACGATCCGGACCATCGAGCAGATCCTGCATACCAACGAGCGGCCGAGCCGCGGCCGCTTCCATGCGGGGCGCGGCACCGACTACCGCAGCCAGATGGTCGAGATGCACATCTCCGAGATCGGCTTCTGCAGCGGCCACAGCGCATCGGGCGTGTACGTGAACGCACGTGCGGAGACGACCGTGCCGGGGTTGTACGCGGCCGGCGACATGGCGGCCGTCCCGCACAACTACATGCTCGGCGCGTTTACGTACGGCTGGTTCGCCGGGCAACACGCGGCCGACTACGTGGCCGGCCGCGAACACGCGCCGGTGGACGACGAACAGGTCGATGCCGAGCGCACCCGCGCGCTCGCGCCGCTGCTGCGCGAGCGCGGCCTGGCGCCGGCGCAGGTCGAGTACAAGCTGCGCCGCATGGTGAACGACTACCTGCAACCGCCGAAAGTGACGCGCAAGATGGAAATCGGGTTGCAACGCTTTGACGGAATCACTGAGGATATCGAAGAAATCAAGGCGAACAACCCGCACGAACTGATGCGCGCGGCCGAAGTGCGCGCGATCCGCGATTGCGCGGAAATGGCCGCGCGCGCATCGCTGTTCCGCACCGAGAGCCGCTGGGGGCTGTACCACCATCGCGTCGATTTTCCGCACCGCGACGATGCCGAATGGTTCTGCCACACGTGGCTGCGCAAGGACGCCGCCGGCGCGATGCGCAGCGAGAAGCGGCCGGTCGAACCGTACGTCGTGCCGCTTGCCGACGACGAACGCGGCGCCTACGCGCAGTTGCGCATCCGCGAACCGGCCGCGCCCGCGGCCGCCCTGTGAGGAACCTTGCCATGCCCCATACCCCGCACGACACCTTCCAGCGCAGCAGCGCGCCCGTGACGATCGACGAGTCGCTGTGCATCGCCGACAAGGGCTGCACCGTCTGCGTCGACGTGTGCCCGCTCGACCTGCTCGCGATCGACGTCTCCAAGGGCAAGGCGTACATGCAGTTCGACGAATGCTGGTACTGCATGCCGTGCGAACGCGACTGCCCGACCGGCGCGGTCAAGGTCGACATCCCTTACCTGCTGCGCTGACACGGCGCGCCACCTGCGCACCGACGACAGCACGACCGAGCCCGTGTTTATCGACATCAAGCGCCGCTGTCTCGCGCTGCTGCGCGACGCGGCCCGAGCGCAATTGCCCATTCACCGCACCGACTTTTCTCCATGACCGCTTCTTCCTCCGCTTTCCCGCTGCCCGGCGTGCCAACCGTCGATCACGCCGATCATGCCGCGCTCGTCGCGCGCCTCGCCGCAGCCGATGCGTCGGTGCGTCGCATCGCGCTGCTCGAACTCGCCGATCTCGAGGCGCCCGAACTCGTGCCGTCGTTCGTCGCGGCGCTGCGCAGCGACCCGTCGGCCGACGTGCGCAGCGAGGCCGCACGCGTGCTCGACGCGTGGGAGCAGCCCGATGTCGTCGACGCGCTGTGCCACGCGCTGCTCGATCCGGACGACGGCGTGCGCGCGACCGCCGCGCAAAGCCTGTCCGAACTGAAGGACGCGGCATCGGGCGCCGTGCTGTGCCGGTGGGCCGACCGGCCCGAGCCGTTCGTGCGCGCCGCCGCGCTGCGCGGCTTGCGCGAGTTGCGCGACCCCGACGCGTTCGCACCCGCGCTGCGCGCGCTCGACGCGAGCGCCGCTGCCGTACGCACCGAGGCGGTCGTCGTGCTCGGCTGGCTCAAGGACGGCCGCGCGCTGTCGCCGCTCGCGCGCATCGCGACCACGGACACGGATGCGGACGTGCGGCGCGCCGCGGTCAGCGCGATCGGGTTTGCGGCGGCCGACGATACCGCGGTCGTCACCGCGTTGCTCGCGGCGCTGCGTGACACTGAATGGCAGGTGCGCGAGGAAGCGGCGGCCACGCTCGGCAAGCTGCGCGCCGCCGTTGCGCGCGACCCGCTCGTCGCCGTGCTCGACGACGATTACTGGCAAGTGCGCGTGCGCGCCGTGCGTGCGCTCGGGCAATTGCGCGATGCGGCCGCGGCATCGGCCGTCGTCGCGCTGCTCCCGCATGCGATCAGCAATCTGCGCAAGGAAGCCGCGCTCGCGCTCGGCGAATTGCGCGACCGGGCGACACTGCCCGCGCTGCACGACGCACTCGACGATCGCGACCCCGACGTCCGCAAGGCCGTGCGGATCGCGATCGGACAGATCGACGACGCATCGCGATGATCGCGCCGACCGACATCGCGCTCGATCACCCGGCGCGCGCATTGACGCTGCGCTGGCCCGACGGCGCCACGCAACGTATCGGCTATGCGCGGTTGCGCAGCGATTGCCCGTGTGCGGAATGCCGAAAGGTCCGGCTCGACGGCGGCCACATCGACGCGCGGCCGGGCCTGACACTCGACGGCATGGAAGCGCTCGGCTACGGCGTACGCTTCCTGTTCGGCGACGGCCATGCACGCGGCATTTATCCGTGGCCGTATCTGGCGGACCTCACGTAGGGGCGACGATGCGACTTCCACGCTCGCGCGGACCACATGGCCAGCAAGCGAAAACGCTGCGATACTGACGCCCACGATCGTCGCCAGCTACCGTGGGAGCAGCACCATGCAAACCGCAGTCGGATTCATCGGTCTCGGCGTGATGGGCACGCCGATGGCGCTCAATCTCGCGCGGGCCGGCACGCCGCTCGTCGCGTGGAGCCGCTCGCACGGCAACGACGATGCACTGCGCGACGCCGGCGCACGCGTGGCCGAAAACGTCGACGAAGTGTTCACGTCCTGTCGCACCGTGATTCTGATGCTCGCGAACGACGCGGCAATCGACGCCACCCTCGCGCGCGGCACGCCCGGTTTTGCCGCCCGGGTCGGCGGCCACACGATCGTCAACATGGGCACGAATGCGCCCGAATATTCGCGCGCGCTCGCCGATGACATCGCCGCCGCGTCGGGCCGCTACGTCGAGGCGCCGGTGTCGGGCTCGCGCAAGCCGGCCGAAGCCGGGCAGCTCGTCGTGATGCTGGCCGGCGCGCCGACCGACGTCGATGCCGTCCGCGCGCTCGTGAAGCCGCTGTGCCGCGACAGCTTCGTGTGCGGCGACGTGCCGTCGGCGCTGACGATGAAGCTCGCCGTCAACCTGTTCCTGATCACGATGGTCACCGGTCTCGCCGAAGCCACGCACTTCGCGCAACGCCATGGTATCGACCTCGCGCGCTTCGCCGACGTGCTGAATGCCGGCCCGATGGCCAGCGACGTGTCGCGCGTGAAGCTCGGCAAGCTCGTCGCGGCAGATTTCTCGGTGCAGGCCGCGATCACCGACGTGCTGAAGAATGCGCGCCTCGTCGCCGAATCCGCGCGCGGCATCGGCATCGCGTCACCGCTGCTGGACATCTGCCACGCGCTTTACGGCGAGACCGAGCAGGCCGGACATGGCGCGGCCGACATGGTCGCCGTGATTCGTGCGATCGAACGGCGTACCGGGGACGCGCGATGAGCGGTGTGTACGTGCACGCGTTCGTTCCCATCGACGGGTAGGAGCGACCATGTCCGCAACCGACAACGCTGCTTGCTTGCGCCCCGTTCCCGCCGTGATCGGCATCGTGCTGCGCGAACGCGATGTGTTGCTCGTGCGCCGCGCGAATCCGCCCGACGCAGGTTGCTGGGGCTTTCCCGGCGGCAAGATCGAGTCGGGCGAGCCGCTTGCGGACGCGGTCGTGCGCGAGATCGCGGAAGAAACGATGATCGACGTCGAAGCGCTCGACGCCTTTACCGCGCTGGATGCGTTCGATTACGATGCGCACGGCGCCGTGCGCCAGCATTTCGTCATGATCGCGGTGCTGTGCAGGTGGCTGCGCGGCACGCCGGCCGCCGGCGACGATGCGCTCGACGCGCGCTGGTTCGGCATCGACGAACTCGACCGCGACGATTTGCCGATGAGCGCGGGCGTGCGGGACGTCGCGCGACGGGCGATGGAGCGGGCGGCGATGCTGGGCCGCGCGCGTCCGCCATTCGCCTGACACTTCCGCTGTCGCTTGCGCATCGGCGCGACGCGTTCGCTCCGTCATGGAGCCGGCTAGCCTCCGAGCGCCGAATCATCACACATCAAACCATGCTCAGAATTCGACAATCCACCGAGGCCGACGGTGCACGCGTGCTAGATATCTGGCGCACCGCCGTCGATGCCACGCATCACTTCCTGAGCGACGACGATCGTCGTTCAATCGAGTCCGAAGTCGTCGCATTTCTGCCGGGCGCACCGCTCGATCTGGCCATCGACGAGCGCGATCGCGCGATCGGCTTCATGCTGCTCGACGGCAGCCACATGGAAGCGCTGTTCGTCGATCCCGCGCACCATCGCGCGGGAGTCGGGCGGTTGCTCGTCGAAGAGGCGCTCAAACGCCATCCCGACCTGTCGACCGACGTCAACGAACAGAACGAAGCGGCGGCGCGATTCTATGAACGGCTCGGATTCGAGCGCTGCGGGCGATCGGAGCTGGATGGACAGGGGCGGCCGTATCCGCTGATTCACCTTCGTTATCGCGGTGGCGATCGGGACTGAAGATCATCCCGGCGGGCTACCGGTCGTCAGCGGCCAGCGCCCCAAAACGTCGTAGTGCGACTTGCCGAGCCAGCTATCGATCAGGGCGAAGTCGAACACGGTCCAGGTAATCGGCTCGATCCGGTACTCATCGGGCCTCTGTGCGCCATACAGCAGCGTCACGTGCGGGGTAAAACTCGACGGAAAAACAGGCACACCCGCCCGTTTCAACGCGTCTCGCAACTGCCGTCGAAAATCGATCAAGTCCTCCAGTCCGGCCTTCCCCGTCAGCACCAGCGGCTGACGACCGGACCGCCGGTTGAAGCTGATGATCTTGTCGAACGTCACGGAGAAAGATGGCACGTCGATGCGGTCCGCCACCGCCCGTGCCCGTACAAGGGTAGCGCCCGGCACATAGGCGAAGTCGCCCAGAGAACCCAGCGTAATGTGCAGACGCTCGATGCCCACCATGCTGTCCTTCTCCAGCCGCATGCTTTCGACAAGGCCAGTAATGCGCGCCGCCGTGGCCGGGTCCGGCATCACGGCGAAAAAGAAGCGGTGCACGGGAACCGGCGGCGGCGCATCGAATCCGGGTAGCGTCAGTTGAGTCACGGCAGCATCTCCATCTGGCCTGGAGCGAGATTCGATTATCGTCAATCGGTAGCCTGCTCGCTCCCGCTCGACGAATCCACCGTTCGCGCGCCCGAAGATGCTACCCTCTTGGCCACACTCGACACCCTCTGATGACGCACCTGAATTCAACCATGCAAACCGTCGCGGTACTGGATTTCGAAACCACCGGGCTGTCGCCGAATCTGGGCGACCGCGCAACCGAAATTGCCGTCATCCTGCTGCGCGACGGGCAGGTCGTCGACCGTTTCCAGAGCTTGATGAATGCCGGCCGACGCATCCCGTCCGATGTCGTTGCGCTCACCGGCATCACGAACGACATGATCGCGGCGGCGCCGCCCGCGTCCGAAGTCATGAAGGAAGCGGCGGCGTTCGTCGGCAAGCATGCGGTCGTCGCCCACAACGCCGGCTTCGACAAGCGCTTCTGGCAGTCGGAACTGGGGATGCTCGGCATGTCGGCCGACCATCCGTTTGCGTGCACGATGCTGGTGGCGAGGCGGATCTATCCCGACGCCCGGAGTCACCGCCTGTCGAGCCTGGCCGAGATGCTGCGGCTGCCGCAAACGGGCCGTGCGCACCGGGCGATGGTCGATGCCGAGATGGCCGGGCATCTTTGGTGCCGGTTGCAGCAGGAAATTTCGCGGACTTATGGACTGGATCGGATCGATCACGCGTTGATGTCGCGGGTGCAGGCGACGACCAAGGCGAAGGTGCCGATGTATTTGCGGTCGCTCGGGCGGGCGTGTACGTGACGCATCCGATGCCGGAACGGAAAACACCTCGCTCGCTGGCTGACTGCACGCGTTAACGCAAAACGACCTGGCAATTGAATTGCCAGGCCGCTTCTTGCTCCTCGTGAGCCGGGGCAGCACGCCAACCGAACCAGCCCTCCCGCTTGCGAACTATCGCGACATCAAACGATGCGCAACGGCACAAGCGGAATCGAACGGCGATTCAGTCGGAATGCTCACTCCCACTCAATCGTCGCCGGCGGCTTCCCCGAGATGTCGTACACGACCCGGTTGATCCCGCGCACCTCGTTGATGATCCGGTTCGACGCACGGCCGAGCAACGCATACGGCAGATGCGCCCAATGCGCGGTCATGAAGTCGGTCGTCTGCACCGCGCGCAGCGACGTCACATAGTCGTATGTGCGCCCATCGCCCATCACGCCCACCGACTTGACCGGCAGGAACACCGCGAACGCCTGGCTCGTCAGGTCGTACCAGCTCTTGCCGACATCGCCCTCGCCGCACAGCCCCGCAGCCGCATCCTGCGCGGTCGCGGTCGTGCCACGCAGCTCCTCGATGAAGATCGCGTCCGCACGGCGCAGCAGGTCCGCATACTCGCGCTTCACTTCGCCGAGAATCCGCACGCCGAGGCCCGGGCCCGGGAACGGATGGCGGTACACCATCTCCGGCGGCAGGCCGAGCGCGACACCCAGCTCGCGCACTTCGTCCTTGAACAGGTCGCGCAGCGGCTCGAGCAGCTTCAGGCCGAGCGTTTCCGGCAGGCCGCCGACGTTGTGGTGGCTCTTGATCGTCGTCGCCTTCTTCGTCTTCGTGCCGCCCGATTCGACCACGTCCGGGTAGATCGTGCCCTGCGCGAGCCACTTCGCCTTCGACAGCTTCTGCGCTTCAGCCTGGAACACCTCGACGAACTCGCGGCCGATGATCTTGCGCTTCGCTTCCGGATCGGTCACGCCGGCCAGGTGGCCGAGGAACTGGTCGGACGCGTCGACGTGCACGACCTTCGCATGCAGCCGGCCCTCGAACATGTCGAGCACCATCTTGCCTTCGTTCAGGCGCAGCAGGCCGTGATCGACGAACACGCAGGTCAGCTGATCGCCGATCGCGCGATGGATCAGCGCGGCCGCGACGCTCGAATCGACACCGCCCGACAGGCCGAGAATCACTTCCTCGTCACCGACCTGCTCGCGGATCTTCGCGACGGCTTCCTCGATGTGGTTCTTCATGATCCAGTCGGGCTTCGCGCCGGCGATTTGCAGCACGAAGCGTTCGATGATCTGGCGACCCTTCACCGTGTGCGTGACTTCCGGATGGAACTGCACCGCGTAGTAGCCGCGCGCCTCGTCGGCCATGCCGGCGATCGGGCAGCTCGGCGTCGACGCCATCAGCGCGAAGCCCGGCGGCAGCTCGGCCACCTTGTCGCCGTGGCTCATCCAGACCTTCAGCATCCCGTGGCCTTCGGCCGTCGTGAAATCCTCGAGGCCGTCGAGCAGGCGCGTATGGCCGTGCGCACGCATTTCCGCGTAGCCGAATTCGCGATGGTCGCTCCACTCGACCTTGCCGCCGAGCTGCACGGCCATCGTCTGCATGCCGTAGCAGATGCCGAGCACCGGCACGCCGAGATCCCACACGGCCTGCGGCGCGCGCAGTTGATGGTCTTCGTACGTGCTCGCGTGGCTGCCCGACAGGATCACCGCCTTCGGCGCGAACTCGCGGACGAATTCGTCGGACACATCGTTCGGATGGATTTCGCAGTAGACGTGCGCTTCACGCACGCGGCGCGCGATCAGTTGGGTGACTTGCGAACCGAAGTCGAGAATCAGGATTTTGTCGTGCATGGCTGCGGACGGGATGAAGAGAATAAGAAAAGCAGCGCACGAAGCGCTGCGTCAAAAGCATGGATAGCGGCGTCGGGCGGCAGGCGGCTCGCGCGACGCATCGCCGGTCAATCCTGCGACGGCGGGCGCGCGTCGAACGCGACGCTGCCTGACGCGCGCTCGGAGGCGGCCGATGGGGCTGCCGCGGCCGGCGCCGAAGGCGCCACCGGACGGCTGACGACCGGCTCGACCCGCGGCTGCACGGCGGAAGCCCGCGCCGGTTCGACCGGACGCTGCGCGTCCCGGCCCTCGAGCGCCTGCGCTTTCTCGCGCCGGCGCACGGCCGATGCGAGGCGCACGCCGCCGAGGCCGAGCAGGATCAACGCGACTCCGGCCACCGCCGACAACACCCGGCCGGCGGCCGCGAGCGCGGGGCCGCTGCCGGTGCCGAGCGACCACACGACCGTCAGCACGCCGGTCAGCCAGTTGACATGGCCGACCGCGCGCGCGACGGGCGCCGTGAGGTCGCCGTTGAACGCCGCATGAAACGCGAGCCACGCGAGCCCGAGCAGCGCGATGCCGAACGCCTGGCCGAGCATCGCCGGCTGGATGTTCGCCAGTTGCAGCGCGTTGAACAGCGCCTGCCAGGGCGTCAGCACGAACAGCACGCCGAACGCCAGCAGCAGCACGGCATCGACGATCAGCACGGCTCGCAGCAGCGGTTTCATCGGCGATCAGTCCACGTGGTAGTTCGGCGCTTCCTTCGTGATCTGCACGTCGTGCACGTGCGACTCGCGCATGCCCGCCGCGGTGATCTGGACGAATTCGGCCTTCTCGTGCAGCTCGTCGATCGTCTTGCAGCCGCAGTAGCCCATGCTCGCGCGCACGCCGCCGACCAGCTGGAACAGGATCGCGTTGACCGAACCCTTGTACGCGACGCGGCCTTCGATGCCTTCCGGCACGAGCTTGTCGATGTTCGCCGAGTTGTCCTGGAAGTAGCGGTCCGCCGCGCCGTCCTTCATCGCACCGACCGAGCCCATGCCGCGATACGACTTGTACTGGCGGCCCTGGTACAGGAACACGTCGCCCGGCGCCTCTTCGGTGCCCGCGAGCATGCTGCCCATCATCACGGCGTTCGCGCCGGCCGCGAGGGCCTTCGACACGTCGCCCGAGAAGCGCACGCCGCCGTCGGCAATGCACGGCACGCCGGTGCCCTTCAGTGCTTCCGCGACGTTCGCGATCGCGCTGATCTGCGGCACGCCGACACCCGCGACGATCCGCGTCGTGCAGATCGAGCCCGGGCCGATGCCGACCTTGACCGCGTCCGCGCCGTATTCGACGAGCGCCTTCGCGGCGGCGGCCGTCGCGATGTTGCCGCCGATCACCTCGACGTGCGGGAAGTTCTGCTTGACCCAGCGCACACGCTCGAGCACGCCCTTGCTGTGACCGTGCGCGGTATCGACGACGATCACGTCGACGCCGGCCTGCACCAGCAGCTCGACGCGTTCTTCGTTGTCCGGACCGACGCCGACCGCCGCGCCTGCGCGCAGCTTGCCGTGTTCGTCCTTGCACGCGTCCGGGTGCTCGGTCTGCTTCGTGATGTCCTTGACGGTCATCAGGCCGCGCAGTTCGAACGCGTCGTTGACGACCAGCACGCGCTCGAGGCGGTGGCTGTGCATCAGCGCCTTCGCCTCGGCGAGCGGCGTGCCTTCCTTGACCGTGACGAGGCGCTCGCGCGGCGTCATGATCGACTTGACCGGCTCGTCGAGGCGCGTTTCGAAACGCAGGTCGCGGTTCGTGACGATACCGACGAGCTGCGGGCCTTCGACGACCGGGAAGCCCGAGATGCCATGCTGGCGCGACAGCGCGATCACGTCGCGCACCTTCATTTGCGGCGGCACCGTGATCGGGTCGCGGACGACGCCCGACTCGAAACGCTTGACCTTGGCGACTTCGCGGGCCTGTTCGGCCGGCGTCAGGTTCTTGTGGACGATACCGACGCCCCCCTGCTGCGCCATCGCGATCGCGAGGCGACCTTCGGTGACCGTGTCCATCGCGGCGGACACGAGCGGCATGTTCAGGGAGATGTTGCGGGTCAGCTTGGTCTTGAGGCTGGTGTCGCGCGGGAGAACGTCGGAGAAGGCGGGAACGAGGAGCACGTCATCGAAAGTGAGTGCTTTTTGGATCAGACGCATGGCAAATCCTATGGGCGCAAAAGCGAATTATACGCGAAGCGCCGCGAATTTTCACAACACGAACAACGGCTTAGCCGGTTTCGGCCGCTCGGGGGCCGAATCGTTCGGATCGCCGTTCGGTTCGTTTTCGATCGCTTTTCGTTTCACGGGCGCGTCGAACCATTCGCGCAATCAGGCCGGGCGGCAGGTGCGCGTGTTGCGGCGGGGCTACACGGGCGCGACGACAGCGTCCGCGCACGGCCCGGCGACACACCCGCCGAAGCGGCTTGCCTGCCCGCCTCACGCCAGCCCGGCCGCGCGGGCCACCATCGCGATGCCGGCCGCCGCCACCGCGTACCCGACGATCCGCGCGACGCGCCCGCCGGCCGGCGCCACGCGTTCGGCGGCGATCGCCACCGCGACGGCGGCCATCATGCGCAGATCCATCATGCCGGCCGCCAGCGCGACCGCCATCAGGTTGCCGCAACACGCGCCGCATCGGATCGCTGCGCGCAGGCCGTACCGCCATGCCGTGACGGCCGCCACCCGCGGCACGTGCCCGCCGTGCGCCGCCGCGTGCCGGCAGCACGCGAGCCGGCGCGCCTTCCACCCGGAGAATTGCAGCGCGCCCGCGGCCAGCACGACGGCGCCGGCTGCGAACGGCATCGCCCGGGCGAGCGTCGGCAGCCGCGCGGCGGCCGTCGTCAGTGCGGCGCCGGCCGGAAACACGAGCGCGCCGAGCGCGATCCAGACCGAGAAATATCCGGCCCCCGCGACGACGACGAGCCAGGCCGACCGCACCGCCGCATGCGGGCCGATGCGCTGCCGGTAATGCCAGAGCTGCGGCGCCAGCACGGGCAGCATCATCGTCACCGTCATCGCGCCCCACATTCCGGCGAACGCGGCGAACGCGCGCCCGGCGCCCTGCCCGCACGGCCGCAGCCAGGCGGCCGACGCCATCCAGCCGCCGGGCATCGGTTCGCCGCCCATCGCCGCCATCGACGCGTGCTGCGCCAGCAACGCCATCGCGGCGACCGCGAACACGGCCGCGACCGCCACGCAGAACGCCCGGGGATCGGGGGCCGTCTCGCCGGCTTTCGGCCCGGTCGTCATTCGTGTCATCACGCGCTCCCGCCCGTGGCCCCCCGCTCAGCCGCGCGCGTACTCGTCGTGACGGCGCCACCACGGGCCGGCCTCGTTGCGACCGAGCGGCGCGCGATCGAGCCACTGGTACATCCCCCACAACCCGTCGAGGCCGCGCGCGTAAGTCGAATACGTGTGATAGACGGCGCCGTCCTCGCGCACGAATGCGCTCATTCCCGGCCGGTCGAGCGAATACGTGCGTGCGTCGGTGCCGCACGTGGCCGCGAACTGTACGACGGGTGCCGGCGGCGGATCCATGTCCATCGCATGGCCGGCCCGCGCATAGTTGTATTCGACGTCGCCCGCGCGCTGCTGCGTTTCGGTGAACGACACGTTGAAGTCGAAGTTGAAATCGCTGCCGACCGACGACGCCCACGGGAACGTCCAGCCCATCCGCTGCCAGTATGCGAGCAGTTTCGCGAGCGGCGCGCGCGACACGGCCGCGAGCGTCACGTCGTGGTGCGCCAGATGCACGGCGAAGCCGTCGAAGCCGTCGGCAAGCGCCGAGCACGACGGGCAGCCCGCCTTGTAGTCGGGGCCGAACATGAAGTGATAGACGAGCAATTGCGAACGGCCGTGAAACAGGTCGTCGAGCGTCGCCTGCCCGTCCTCGGTATCGAACCGGTAAGTCTTGTCGACGCGCACCCACGGCAGCGCCTGGCGCCGCCGCGCGAGTTCGTCGCTTTGCCGCGTCAGCGCCTTTTCCGCGTCGAGCAGCGCGCGACGTTCGGCCAGCCATTCGTCGCGGGTTCCGGTGAGATGGGTCGTCATTGCAGGTTCCTCCTTCCGATGGGTATCCGGGCACGGCATCCGGAGCCGTGTGCGTGGTGCTAGATTAGTGGCCGGCATCGGGCCAGAGGGAGTGACAAGTGTGTCGGGATTCGGATGGATTCGCTGATCACGGCGGCCGCGCGCGCGCTCGCGGCCGGTGACGCGCTCGGCGCACTGAACCGCGTCGCGCTGCGCGACGATGCGCCGGCGCTCGCGCTGCGCGGGATCGCGCTCGCGCAGCTCGGCGATTTCGACCGTGCACGCGCGCTCGTGCGCGGCGCCGCACGCGCATTCGGCGCGAAAGAAGCGGTCGCGCGGGCGCGCTGCGTCGTCGCGGAAGCCGAGATCGCGCTCGCGTCGCGCGACCTGCACTGGCCGACGCGCGCGCTCGATGCGGCCTGCGCGACGCTCGACGCGCACGGCGACCACGCGAACGTCGCGCATGCCCGCTATCTCGGCGTGCGCCGCTTGCTGCTGATCGGCCATCTCGACGAGGCCGAGCAGCTGCTTGCGCATCTCGATCCCGCGCCGCTGCCGCCCGCATCGCGCGCCGCCCATGAATTGATCGCAGCCGGCATCGCGATGCGCCGCATCCGCACGCATGCGGCCCGTGCGGCGCTCGACCGTGCGCGGACAGCCGCGCGCGCCGCCGGCATCGCGGCGCTGACGGCCGAGGTCGACACCGCGGCGCTCGCACTCGACGCACCGGCCGCGCGGCTCATCGCGCGCGGCACGTCGAGGCTCGTGTCGCTCGACGAAGTCGAGACGCTGTTCGAGTCGAATTCGCTGGTCGTCGACGCATGCCGCCACACGGTGCGCGATGCGCGCACGACCGTGTCGCTCGCGCGGCGTCCGGTGCTGTTCGTGCTCGCCCGCGCGCTTGGCGAAGCGTGGCCGGCCGACGTGTCGAGAAACGCGCTCGTCGCCGCCGCGTTCCGCGCGAAACAGGCCGACGAATCGCATCGTGCGCGGCTGCGTGTCGAAATCGGCCGGCTGCGCGCGGTGCTGCGCCCGCTCGCGAACGTCGTCGCGACACCGCGCGGCTTCGCGCTCGAACCGCTCGGCGTGCGCGACACCGTCGTCCTCGCGCGCCCGGTCGACGATCGGCACGCGGCCGTGCTCGCGCTCCTCGCCGACGGCGAAGCGTGGTCGAGCTCCGCGCTGGCGCTCGCGCTCGGCGCCAGCCAGCGCACCGTGCAGCGCGCGCTCGATGCGCTCGCGGAAACCGGCAAGGTGCAGGCGCTCGGCCGCGCACGCGCGCGCCGCTGGATGACGCCGCCGCTGCCCGGATTCGCGACGACCTTGTTACTCCCGGTTGCGCTGCCGGGCGATTAGGATGGCCTCATCGAACCGCGAGGTGACGAACATGAAACGCTCCACTGCAGACATCCTTCACGAATACGGCCCGTTTCCGGGCGTCGACGGCGTGCACGGCGTCACGTTCGACGGGCAGCACGTGTGGTACGCGTCCGGCGACAAGCTGAATGCGCTCGACCCCGAGCGCGGCACGATCGTCCGTTCGCTCGACGTCGCCGCGCACGCGGGCACCGCATTCGACGGCCGCCACCTGTTCCAGATCGTCGAGGACCGCATCGAGAAGATCGACCCCGAATCGGGCCGCGTGCTCGCGACGATCCCGGCGCCCGGCGGCGGCGCCGATTCGGGGCTCGCGTGGGCGGAAGGCACGCTGTGGGTCGGCCAGTACAGCGAACGCAAGATTCATCAGGTGGATCCGCAGTCGGGCGCCGTGCTGCGCACGATCGAATCGAACCGCTTCGTCACCGGCGTGACGTGGGTCGACGGCGAGCTGTGGCACGGCACGTGGGAAGCCGACCGGAGCGACCTGCGGCGCATCGATCCGCGCACGGGCGAAGTGCTCGAGCAGATCGACATGCCGACCGGCGTCGGCGTGTCGGGGCTCGAATCCGACGGTCACGACCGCTTCTACTGCGGCGGCGGCAACAGCGGCAAGCTGCGTGCCGTGCGGCGCCCGGCGCGCACGCGTGTCGCCGGCGACGGCGCGGCGGCGACGCCCGATTCGACAGAGGATTGATTCGCCGCCCTGTCGAAACCACTCCATGCCCCGGGTGCAGGAATGAACAAGACGCCGCCGCGACGGCATCGCTAAGATGCGCGCACCTCGGTCATTTTGTTCGGAGCGGTCGATGCAGCGCGGCGTGGTGTACGGTGTCCTGGCGGGCGCCATGTGGGGCATGGTGTTTCTGGTTCCGCGGCTGCTGACCGATTTCTCGCCGCTGCTGCTGAGCGCCGGCCGCTACACGATGTACGGCCTCGTGTCGCTCGTGGCCGCGCTGCCGGCCGCGCGCTCGCTGCTGGCCCGGCTGACCCGCGAGGATCTCGTCGCCCTCGTGAGGCTCGCCGTCATCGGCAACGTCGCGTACTACATGCTGCTGTCCGGCGCCGTGCACCTGATCGGCATCGCGCCGAGTTCGCTGATCGTCGGCGTGCTGCCCGTGACCGTCACGCTCGCGGGCCTCGGCGACCAAGGCGCGATGCCGCTGCGGCGGCTTGCCGCCCCGCTCGCACTGGTGATCGCGGGCATCGTCTGCATCAACGTCGATCTGTTTACGTCCGAAGCCGCGCACGCGACGACGCTCGCGCAGAAGCTCGCGGGCATCGCCTGCGCGGCGGGCGCGCTCGCGAGCTGGACCTGGTATGCGGTGGCAAATACGCGATACCTGCAGCGCCATCACCATTTCGGCGGCAACGAATGGTCGGTGCTGTGGGGTGTCGTGACGGGTCTGATCGGCGCGCTCTGCTGGGTGGCGATCCTCGCGCTGCCGGCCGGCGCCGTGCAGACGGCCGTGCCCGCATCGCGCTGGCAGTTGTTCTGGCTGCTGAACCTCGTGCTCGCGATCGGCGCGTCGTGGCTCGGCAACGGGCTGTGGAACGCCGCGTCGAAGCGGCTGCCGCTGACGCTGTCGGGTCAGTTGATCGTGTTCGAAACCGTGTTCGCGATGCTGTACGCGTTCGTGTACGACCGGCGAATGCCGCATGTGCTGGAGATCGCCGCGCTCGTGCTGCTGCTCGCCGGTGTATACGGCTCGGTACGAAAGCATGGCGACACGCCGGGCGGCGCGCCGACAAACGCAAACGCCGCGGCCCACTGAGCGCCGCGGCGTTTGATCGGACCCATCAGCGCGAACGACGCGTCAGCGCGCGTCCTTGTGCATCCACTTGCGGCCCTCGATCGAGCCGTCGCGGCGGGACTTGTCGACGCGCCGCTGGCGCGCGAGCTTCGGATCGACGATCAGCGGACGGTAGATCTCGACGCGATCGCGGTCGACGAGCGGCGCATCGAGCGGCGCGAGCTTGCCGTAGACGCCCGTCTTCGCGTGCGCGAGATCGATCTCCGGGTGCAGCGCGAGCACGCCGCTCGCGTCGATCGCCGAGCGCACGGTCGCGCCTTCGGGCAGCGACAGCGGAATCAGCGTCTGGCGGTCCGGCAGTGCATAGCAGACTTCGATCGACAGCATCGCGTCACCCCTTTCCGTAGCGCTGGTCCGCGCGCTTCACGAACGAATCGACGAACGTGTTCGCGATGTGGCTGAACACCGGCCCGATGATCTTCTCCAGCAGGATGCTCGAAAACTCGTAGTGCAGCGCGAATTCGATCTTGCACGCATCGGCGCGCAGCGGGATGAAGCGCCACGAACCCGTGAACTTCTTGAACGGCCCGTCCGCGAACTCCATGTCGATCCGTGTCGGACGCTGCTGCGTGTTGCGCGTCGCGAAATGCTGCTTGATACCCTTGAAGTTGATGTCGATGCGCGCTTCCATTCCGCTCTCGTCCTGACGGCGAACCTCGACACCGCCGCACCAGGGCAGGAAATTGGGGTAGTCGGCCACGTCGGTGACGAGGTCGAACATCTGTTCCGCCGAGTGACGGATCAATACGGTTTTCTGGACATCTGCCATAAATCGCGCGGCATCGCTTAAAGTGGGAACGCCAAGCCGGGCGATTCCCGCCCCGCTTTGCTAAAATCGTGATTTTAAACGAGTTGGCCCGATCCTTTCATGAGCATCATCGACAACAGGAAAGCGCACTTCGATTATCACATCGAGGAACGCTACGAGGCGGGGCTCGTGCTGGAGGGCTGGGAAGTCAAGGCGCTGCGCGCCGGACGCGGCCAGATCAAGGAAGGCTACGTCGTGGTGAAGAACGCCGAGATCTTCCTGATCGGGACCCATATCAGCCCGCTGCCCGAGGCCTCGACGCACATCAAGCCCGACCCGGTCCGCACGCGCAAGCTGCTGCTGCACCGCGACGAAATCAAGAAGCTGATCGGCAAGGTCGAGCAGCGCGGCTATACGCTCGTGCCGCTGAACTTCCACTACAAGGGCGGCCGCGTGAAATGCGACATCGCGCTCGCAAAGGGCAAGAAGCTGCACGACAAGCGCGAAACCGAGAAGAAACGCGACTGGGAACGCGAGAAGGCGCGCATCATGCGCGCCGGCACCTGACGCGCACGGCATTCAACGCAAACGACACGGCCCGCTCGAAGCGGGCCGTGTCGCTTTTGACTACCTGAATCGCGCGTCCGGTTTGCCCGACTGCGCGACGATTCGTCGCACGACGATGCGCACGCGGCAGCCGCGCGCGCATCGCATCGGGCTCAGCCCTTCGCGCCGGACGCCGCCCCCGCGTTCTTGACGATCGTCAGCGCCGACGAGATCGCGGTGCCGAGATCCGACAGGTTCGACGGCACGATCAGCGTGTTGCCCTGCTTCGCGAGATTCGCGAACGCGCCGACATACTGCTCGGCGACCTTCAGGTTAACTGCGTCCATCCCGCCTTGCGACTGGATCGCGCTCGCGATCTTCTGGATCGCCTGCGCGTTCGCCTCGGCCACCGCCAGAATCGCGGCGGCTTCGCCCTGCGCCTGGTTGATCGCGGCCTGCCGTTCGCCTTCGGACTTCTGGATCGCGGCTTCACGCGCACCGGACGCGAGGTTGATCTGCTCCTGCTTGCGGCCTTCGGATGCGGCGATCAGCGCGCGTTTTTCACGCTCCGCGGTGATCTGCGCCTGCATCGCGTGCAGGATTTCCTTCGGCGGCGTCAGGTCCTTGATCTCGTAGCGCAGCACTTTCACGCCCCAGTTCGCCGCTGCCTGATCGAGCGCCGACACGATGTTGTGGTTGATGAAATCGCGTTCCTCGAACGTCTTGTCGAGTTCGAGCTTGCCGACCACCGAGCGCAGCGTCGTTTGCGCGAGCTGCGTGATCGCCAGCACGAAGTTGCTCGATCCGTAGGAGGCCTTCATCGGATCGGTTACCTGGAAGTACAGCACGCCGTCGACCTGCAACTGCGTGTTGTCGCGCGTGATACAGACCTGGCTCGGCACGTCGAGCGGAATTTCCTTCAGCACGTGCCGGTATGCGATGCGATCGACGAACGGCAGCACGATATTGAGACCGGGCGACAGCGTCGCGTGGTAGCGCCCGAAGCGCTCGAGCACCCATGCATGCTGCTGCGGCACGATCTTCACCGTCTTCGACACGATCACGATCGCGATGACGAGCAGGACAACCCAGATGATCAGCGAATCCATGAAATATTCTCTCCTTGTTGTATCAGCGGACGATCAGCCCGCGGGTTTCGCCACGACCACGAGGCAATTGCCGCGCACGGCGCTGACCTGGTACACGTGCGCATCGTCGCGCTCGCCGTGCGCGAGCTCGACGTCCCAGTCGGCGCCGCGATACTGCACGCGCGCGCGGCCGTCACGCCACGCGTCGACCGTGACGGTCGAGCCGATATCGAGATTGACGTCGGGATTCGTCGACGTATCGCGCTTCTGCTTGCGGCCGAGCCCCGAGCGGCGCAGCGCGATCATCGCGACGATCGCGACCGCGGCCGCCGCGCCGAACTGCACGTGCGGCGCGAAACCGGCCAGTTGCAACACACCGCCCGCGAGAAAGCCGAGCGCGATCATCAGCAGATAGAACGTGCCCGTCAGCAACTCCGCGACGACCAGCACGCCGACCCCGACCCACCAGAACAAATGCCCCGACATCATTGTGGTCTCCAGAAAAACGCCCCGATGCTCACTCTATTCGCTGCGTGCGCAACTGCACGCAGCGCTCGGCACACGCGAGATCGCCGCGCGTACCGACGAAAAAAAACACCCCGGTGCTTACCGGGGTGTTTATAGCACGAACCTTGCATTTTGCCTTCAACGAAAGCGCGGCGGACCGCCCTTTCGCCGAAGTTGCATGCCCGATCGTTACTTGCGGTTGGCGAGCGCCTGCCACGTATCGATGATCGTGTCGGGGTTCAGCGAGATCGACACGATGCCTTCGTCGGTCAGCCATTGCGCGAAGTCCGGGTGATCGGACGGGCCCTGGCCGCAGATCCCGACGTACTTGCCCATCTTGCGGCAGGTATCGATCGCGCGCTTCAACAGGAACTTGACGGCCGGGTCGCGTTCGTCGAAGTCGACTGCCAGCAGTTCCATGCCCGAATCGCGGTCGAGGCCGAGCGTGAGCTGCGTGAGGTCGTTCGAGCCGATCGAGAAACCGTCGAAGTGCTCCAGGAACTCTTCGGCGAGGATCGCGTTGGTCGGGACTTCGCACATCATCACGAGGCGCAGGCCGTTTTCGCCGCGCTTCAGGCCGAACTTCTCGAGCAGGCCGACGACGCGCTCCGCCTGCTTCACGGTCCGCACGAACGGCACCATGATCTCGACGTTGGTCAGGCCCATCTCGTCACGCACGCGCTTCAGTGCACGGCATTCCATCTCGAACGCCTGCGCGAAGTCCTCGGCGATGTAGCGCGATGCGCCGCGGAAGCCCAGCATCGGGTTTTCCTCGTCCGGCTCGTAACGCGAACCGCCGATCAACTTCTTGTACTCGTTCGACTTGAAGTCGGACAGACGCACGATCACGGGCTTCGGATAGAACGCCGCCGCGATCGTCGCGACGCCTTCCGTCAGCTTGTCGACGTAAAACTGACGCGGCGACGCGTGACCGCGCGCGACGCTCTCGACCGCCTTCTTCAGGTCCTGGTCGATGTTCGGGTACTCGAGAATCGCCTTCGGGTGAACGCCGATGTTGTTGTTGATGATGAACTCGAGACGCGCGAGACCCACACCGCCGTTCGGCAGTTGCGAGAAGTCGAACGCGAGCTGCGGGTTGCCGACGTTCATCATGATCTTGACCGGGATTTCCGGCAGTTCGCCGCGCTGCACTTCCGTGACTTCCGTCTCGAGCAGCCCGTCGTAGATCTTGCCTTCGTCGCCTTCCGCGCACGACACGGTGACGAGCGCGCCGTCCTTCAGCACGTCCGTTGCATCGCCGCAGCCGACGACTGCCGGCACGCCGAGCTCACGCGCGATGATCGCCGCATGGCAGGTACGGCCGCCACGGTTCGTGACGATCGCCGCCGCCCGCTTCATCACCGGCTCCCAGTTCGGGTCGGTCATGTCGGCCACCAGCACGTCGCCCGGCTGCACGCGTTCCATTTCCGACGGATCCTGGATCACGCGCACGGGGCCCGCGCCGATCTTCTGGCCGATCGCACGACCCGTCGCGAGCACCTGCGACTGGCCCTTCAGCTTGAAGCGCTGCTCGGCCTTGCCGCTCGCCTGGCTCTTCACCGTTTCCGGACGCGCCTGCAGGATGAAGATCTTGCCGTCGCGGCCGTCCTTGCCCCACTCGATGTCCATCGGACGCTGGTAGTGCTTCTCGATGATGACCGCGTACTTCGCCAGCTCGATCACGTCTTCATCGGTGATCGAGTAGCGGTTGCGCTGCTCGTGCGGCACGTCGACCGTCTTCACGCGGCCCGGCTCGCCCGGCTGCGTGAATTCCATCTTGATCAGCTTCGAGCCGATCGAGCGGCGGATGATCGGGTACTTGTCCTGCGCGAGCGTCGTCTTGAACACGTAGAACTCGTCCGGGTTCACCGCGCCCTGCACGACGGTTTCGCCCAGGCCGTAGCTCGACGTGATGAACACGGCGTCCTTGAAGCCCGATTCGGTATCGATCGTGAACATCACGCCGGCCGCGCCGACGTCCGAGCGGACCATGCGCTGCACACCGGCCGACAGCGCGACTTCGGCGTGCGTGAAGCCCTTGTGCACGCGGTACGAGATCGCGCGGTCGTTGTACAGCGACGCGAACACGTGCTTCATGCGGTCGAGCACGTCGTCGATGCCGACGACGTTCAGATACGACTCCTGCTGGCCGGCGAACGATGCGTCGGGCAGGTCTTCCGCGGTCGCGGACGAGCGCACGGCGAACGACAGTTCGGCCGGCGAGCCGTTCTTCAGCACTTCGAACTGCGCGCGGATTTCCTGCTCGAGGCGTTCCTGCAGCGGCGCGTCGACGATCCACTTGCGGATTTCGGCACCGGCTTCGGCGAGCGCCTTCACGTCGTCGATGTCGAGCGACTCGAGACGCTTGGCGATGCGATCGGTGAGGTCGTTGTGCTTGAGGAAATCGCGGAATGCGAGCGCGGTCGTGGCGAAACCGGTGGGTACGCGAACGCCTGCTTCGGAAAGCTGGCTGATCATCTCGCCGAGCGACGCATTCTTGCCGCCCACGATCTCCACATCGGTCATCCGCAACTGCTCGAACGGAATTACATACGCCTGGTCCTTTGCGACGTTTGCTGCGTTAGTCATACAAGCCCCTAAGTGTGAAAAAAATGCTCGATCGCGCAAGTGGGCTCGGACGCGGGCGCTTGCAAAAAGGCGC
The DNA here is from genome assembly GCF_017815045.1 of Burkholderia sp. CpTa8-5. NCBI lineage: Bacteria > Pseudomonadati > Pseudomonadota > Betaproteobacteria > Burkholderiales > Burkholderiaceae > Burkholderia > Burkholderia sp. CpTa8-5. Next base: position 60,338 of record NZ_JAGIQD010000022.1, on the reverse strand, counting down.
GGCGCGTCTTGCGCAACCTGTTAGATAAACACTCGCAGCGGCGAAAATCTTCCGACCCGATTTGCAAAAATCCCGGCAGAAGGGCGATATTTGCAGACAAATCGCCAGACTTGCCGGGAATTCTTGAATCTCGCGGCCAAGTCGCGGACGCCGTTCGCGCCCCGCCCCCGCAATTGCTTATCCAACAGGTTGCCGCTATTCTACCGTGCCGGCTGCCGGATGTGGCGCGACCTTGTCACTGGGTCTGGAGGCACGCCTCCAGCCGCCCGCGCAACTGCCCTTCACGCTCGACGTCCAGATTCATGCTGCCTACCGTATTCATCGTCTCCGACGGCACCGGGATCACTGCCGAAACCTTCGCACACTCGATCCTCTCCCAGTTCGACCAGAAATTCCGCCTCGTGCGCGTGCCGTTCGTCGACTCGCTCGACAAGGCCTATGCGACCGTCGAGAAGATCAACGAAGCCGCCGTGCACGACGGCCGCCGCGCGATCGTGTTCACGACGCTCGTCGACAGCGAGTCGAACGACATCGTCAAGCGCTCGAACGCGCTCGTGCTCGACATGTTCCAGCGCTTCGTCGAACCGCTCGAGCAGGAACTGGAGCTCAAGTCGAGCCACGCGATGGGCCGCGGCCACCAGAACGCTGACACCGAGGAATACAAGACGCGGATCGAGGCGATCAACTTCTCGCTCGCGCACGACGACGGCCAGTCGAATCGCAACCTGTCGGAAGCCGACGTGATCCTCGTCGGCGTGTCGCGCAGCGGCAAGACGCCGACGAGCCTGTACCTCGCGATGCAGTACGGCGTGAAGGCGGCCAACTATCCGCTGATTCCGGAGGATTTCGAACGCGGCAAGCTGCCGTCGGCGCTGTCGCCGTACAGCGAGAAGCTGTTCGGGCTGTCGATCGACCCGCAGCGCCTGTCGGAGATCCGCAACGAGCGCCGGCCGGGCAGCAAGTACGCGGCGCCCGAGAACTGCCGCTACGAGATCAACGAGGCCGAGGCGATGATGCGCCGCGAAGGGATCAAGTGGCTGTCGTCGACGCACAAGTCGATCGAGGAAATCGCGACGACGATCCTGCAGGAAATCCGCCTCGACCGGCAATCGTACTGAGCGCGAGAGCGCAGGCCGCCGTCGGGCCGTCGCCGAAAACAACAAGGCCGCGTCGAACGCGGCCTTGTTTCGTTTTACCGCACATGCAACGCGTGCGGCGTCACGCAGGCCGCCGCTGCTGCCGTACCTGCTCGAACAGGCACACCGCTGTCGCAGCAGCAACGTTCAGCGACTCCATCCCGCCCGGCTGCGGAATCGTCACCCGATGCGTGGCCGCGTCGCGCCAGAACGCCGACACGCCGGCGCCTTCGTTACCGAACACCCAGGCGACGGGCCCCGACAGGTCGCAGTCGTAGACCGCCTGCGCGCCGTGCGAGTCGGTCAGCGCGACCGGTACGCCGAGGCGGTCGGCCAGCGCCGCCGCTTCGACGTCCTCATGGATCGACAACAAGAAATGCGCGCCCATGCCCGAGCGCAGCACCTTCGACGACCACGCGTAGGCCGTCCCCGGCGCGCAGAACACGTGACGCACGCCGGCCGCCGCCGCGCTGCGCAGGATCGAGCCGACGTTGCCGGCATCCTGCACGCCGTCGAGCACGACCGACGTGTGCGTCACGCGTTCGGGCAGCGGTTGCGCCGGCCGATCGACCAGCAGCAGGAAGCCGACGCCGTTGACGACATTCGACAACTGCCCGAACAACGCGTCCGGCAGCGTGACGATCCGCTGCGCGTCGATGCGCGCGACGATCGCCTGCGCCTCGGCATGGCCGAGCGCGCCTTCGGTCGTCACGCACAGTTCGGGCGTCGCGCCCGTATCGAGGTACGCGCTCGCGAGGTGGAAACCTTCGAGCAGCGCCTGGCCGCTGCGGCGCTGCTGGGGCGTCGAACCCGCGAGCGCCTTCAGGCGCTTGTACAGCGGGTTGTCGCGGGAAGTAATGCTTTTCATCAAAGGGCCTGTTCCCGCTAATAACGGGCTTGCGAACGTGCCTTGCCGGTCGCAGTGCAAGAAGCAAGGAGCGCCGTTTGCCCGAGCCAAACAAGTGACGCGCGACGCCGCAATGCGGCCGGCAAGACACGTTCCCGAAACTAAAAAATCCCTTTCCAGGGGCTGGTCGCCAGAAGGGCCCGTTATTAGCGGGAACAGGCCCTCAGGTCGAGCGCCTCGCGCACGGGGGCAAACGAACGCCGATGCACTTCGCACGGGCCGTGCTCGCGCAGCGCGGCAAGATGTTTCGGCGTGCCGTACCCGGCATGCACGTTGAAGCCATACACGGGAAAGCGCTCATGCAGGTCGACCAGCATCCGGTCGCGCGTGACCTTCGCGAGGATCGACGCGGCCGAGATGCTCGGCACGAGCGCGTCGCCGCTGACGATCGCCTCGGCACGCACCATCAACGTCGGGCAACGGTTGCCGTCGATCTGCGCGAGCGTCGGCAGCACCGACAGCCCTTCGACCGCCCGCTTCATCGCGAGCATCGTCGCATGCAGGATGTTCAGCGTATCGATCTCGTCGACGCTCGCCGACGCGACGCAGTACGCGCGCGAACGCGCGACGATCAGGTCGTACAGCATGTCGCGCTTTTTCGCGGACAGCGCTTTCGAATCGTCGAGCCCGTCGATCGGCTGCGCCGGATCGAGAATCACCGCGGCGGCCACCACCGGCCCCGCGAGCGGGCCGCGGCCGGCTTCGTCGACGCCGCAGACGATCTCGTCCGGGCGGCTGAAATCGAAACCGCCCTGCACGTCGCTGGTCGCGCGGCGGCGCGGTGCACGGACTGCCGTCATGCGCGCCCCTTGCGTTGTTCGAGCACGCGCACGACGGCCTCGGCCGCCTTCGCGGCCGTGTTCTGCCGCAGCGACAGATGCATTTCGGTAAACACTTCGGTCAGCGTACGGCGGTTCGCGTCGTCGCGCAGTTGCGTGAGCGTCGCATCGGCGAGCGCCTCGGGCGTCGCGAAATGCTGCAGCAGCTCCGGCACGACGAAGCGCCCCGCCAGGATGTTCGGCAGGCCGACATACGGGAGGTAGCCCTGCCGGCGCATGATCTGCCCGGTCAGCCAGGGCACCTTGTACGAGATCACCATCGGCTTCTTCAGCAGCGCGGCTTCCAGCGTGACGGTGCCGCTCTTCACGAGGATCGCGTCGGCGGCCGTCATCGCGACCTGCGAACGGCCGTCGGTGATCGTCAGCGCGAGCTGCGGATGGGCGTCGACGAGCGGCTGCAGCAGTTCGCGCAGCGCGGGCGTCGCGGCCGGCATCACGAATCGCACGCCGGGCTCGCGCTGCTGCATCAGCGCCATCGCCGCGAAGAACGTCGGGCCGATCAGCGCGATCTCCGAGCGCCGGCTGCCCGGCAGCACCGCGATCACGGGGCCGTCGGCCGGCAGACCCAGCGCGATGCGCGCGCCGTGCGTGTCGGGTTCGAGCGGAATGTCGTCGGCCAGCGGATGACCGACGTAGGTCGATGCGACGCCGGCCTTGTCGAGGATCGCCGGTTCGAACGGGAACAGGCACAGCATGTGATCGACGGACTTCGCGATCTTCTTGATCCGGCCGCCGCGCCACGCCCAGATCGACGGGCATACGAAGTGGATCGACGGAATGCCCGCGTCGCGCGCCGCCTGTTCGACGCTGAAGTTGAAATCGGGTGCATCGACGCCGATGAACGCGTCCGGCCGCTCGACGAGCAGCTGGCGCTTCAGTTCGCCGCGAATCCGCAGGATCTCGGGAATCTGGCCCAGCGCCTCGACATAGCCGCGCACGGTCAGCTTGTCCATCTGCCAGTGCGAGTCGAAGCCCTGCGCGATCATGCGCGGGCCGCCGATCCCGTAATACTGGGCCGCGTCGGGCAGCCGCTCGCGCAGCCCGCCGAGCAGCGACGCCGCGAGCAGGTCGCCCGACGGCTCGCCGGCCACCATCGCGAGCCGGAGCTGATGGGTGGTGAGCGGCATCGCTTAGCGGATGATGCCGCGTTGCGACGCGTCGATGAACTCGACGAGCGCCTTCACCGGTGCATCGCCGTCACCGCCCGCTTCCGCGAGCTCGCGCAGTTGCACCTTCGCTTCCTCGAGCGACAGGCCGTTCTTGTACAGCAAGCGGTACGCGCTGCGCAGCGCCGAGATCGCGTCGGCCGAGAAGCCGCGCCGGCGCAGCCCTTCGACGTTGATCCCGTGCGGCTCGGCCTTGTTGCCCGCCGCGATCACGAACGGCGGGATGTCCTGCACGAGCGCCGACGCGCCGCCCAGCATCGAATGCGCGCCGATGCGCACGAACTGGTGCACGCCCGACATGCCGCCGACGATCGCGAAATCGCCGATCTCGACGTGGCCGGCCATCTGCGCGTTGCTCGACAGGATCACGTTGTTGCCGACGCGGCAGTCATGACCGATGTGCACGTAGGCCATGATCCAGTTGTCGTCGCCGAGCGTCGTCACGCCGACGTCCTGCACGGTGCCCGTGTGGATCGTCGTGAATTCGCGGATCGTGTTGCGGTTACCGATCACGAGCTTCGTCGGCTCGTCCTTGTACTTCATGTCCTGCGGACGGCCGCCGACCGACGCGTAATGGCCGATGCGGTTGTCCTCGCCGAGCGTCGTATGGCCCTCGATCACGCTGTGCGAGCCGATCGTCGTGCGCGCGCCAATCGTGACGTGCGGGCCGACGATCGCGTACGGGCCGATCTCGACCGATTCGTCGATCTGCGCGCCCGGCTCGACGATCGCGGTAGGATGAATCCTGGTCATGCGCCGTTGCCTCTCGATATGATGTGTCGCGTTGCTCGCGTTATGTTATCCATGCGTGCCGCGTCGCTCAGGGCGCCGCGTCGGCCGTCTTGACCGTGCACATCAGTTCGGCTTCCGCCGCCACCTTGCCGTCCACTTCCGCCACCGCCTTGAACTTCCAGATGCCGCGGATGTAGCGCTCGAACGTCACGTTCAGGATCAGCTGGTCGCCCGGCTCGACCACCCGCTTGAAGCGCGCGCCGTCGATCCCGACGAAGTAATACAGCGTGTTCTCCGGATCCTTCGGCTGCTCTTCCGCGAACGTCAGCAGCGCCGCGGCCTGGGCGAGCGCCTCGAGAATCAGCACGCCCGGCATCACCGGCCGCTTCGGGAAATGCCCCTGGAAGAACGGCTCGTTGATCGACACGTTCTTCAGCGCTTTGATCCCTTTGTGCGGCTCGAGTTCGAGCACGCGGTCGACGAGCAGAATCGGGTAGCGATGCGGCAGCAGCGTGAGGATCTTGTGGATGTCGAGATTGATTTTTTCAGTGCTCATGATGGTTCGTCTCACGCAGAGGCTGCGCGGTGGTGATGCAAAGGCTGAAGCGGGCCGCCGCGCGGCCCAGTCTGGCAAACCGGGCCGGTTGCGCTGGCCGTGCCCGGTTCGTGGTCTCGCATGACGCGCTCAGGCGCCCGCGCCGCCCTGGGCGGCGAGCGCGGCTTCGAGCGCCTTGATGCGCTCGCGCAGCTTGTCGAGGTTGCGCACGAGCGCGGCGCTCTTGTTCCATTCGCCGTGGTCGACGGCCGGGAACGCGCTGGTATAGATGCCGGCCTTCGGCAGCGACTTCGATACGCCCGACTTCGCGGTGATGATCACATAGTCGCCGAGCGTCACGTGGCCGGCGATCCCGGCCGCGCCGCCGATCATGCAGTGGCGGCCGATCGTCGTGCTGCCGGCGATGCCGGCGCTGCCGGCGATCACCGTGTACGCGCCGATCCGGCAGTTGTGGCCGATCTGCACCTGGTTGTCGATCTTCACGCATTCCTCGATGACGGTATCCGCCATCGCGCCGCGATCGATCGTCGTGTTCGCGCCGATTTCGACGTCCGGGCCGATCGTCACGCCGCCGACCTGCGGGATCTTGACCCAGCTGCCGGTGCGTGCGTCGCCGTCGCCGACGAAATCCGGTGCGAAGCCGAAGCCGTCGGAGCCGATCACGGCGCCCGCATGGACGATCGCGCGCGGGCCGATCTTGCAGCCGTGGTACACCGATGCGTTCGGATAGAAATGCGAGCCGGCGCCGATCGTCGTGCCGCGGCCGACGAAGACGTTCGCGTCGAGCTGCACGCCGTCCTCGATCACCGCGCCGGCCTCGACCGTCACGTGCGGGCCGATCACCGCGGTCGCGGCGACCTGCGCGGCCGGATCGATCGTCGCGCTCGGATGCACGCCGGCCGCGCGCGGCGGCGTGGCGAGATCGATGAACATCTGCGCAACGCGCGCGAAGTACGCGTACGGATTCGGCGTCACGATGAAGTTGCGACCACCGGCGGCCGCGCCCAGCTTTTCCAGATCCTTCGGCGCGATCAGCACCGCGCCGGCGCGGGTCGTCTCGACCTGCGACAGGTACTTCGGGTTCGCGAGGAACGCGAGCTGCTGAGGGCCGGCCTGGTCGAGCGGCGCGAGGCCGCTGACCGTGCACTGGGCGTCGCCGGCGATCTCGCCGCCGAACCGCTTTACGAGTGCCTCAAGCGTCAATGCCATTCGTCGTCTGCTCCGTTCAGTTCGTCGAGCCGGACGCGAGCGCCTTGAGCACCTTGTCGGTGATGTCGATGCGCGGGCTGACGTACACGGCTTCCTGCACGATCAGGTCGTAATTCTGCTGCTCGGCGATCTGCTTGATGACCTTGTTCGCCCGTTCCAGCACAGCCGCCAGCTCTTCGTTGCGACGCTGGTTCAGGTCTTCGCGGAACTCGCGCTGCTTGCGCTGGAAGTCGGTGTCGAGCTGCGCGAGATCGCGCTGCTTCTGCGCACGATCGGCCGCCGACAGCGACGTGCCGTTCTTGTCGAGCGAATCGGACATCGACTTCAGGCGCGCCGCGAGGTCCTGCAGATCCTTGTCACGCTTCGCGAACTCGGCTTCGAGCTTCGTCTGCGCCGCCTTCGCGGGCGCCGACTCGCGCAGGATCCGATCCGAATTGACCGCCGCGATGCGGGCGACGTCCTGTGCGTGCACCGTTGCCGCGCCCAAGGCCAGCGCAACGGTCAGCGCGCACATCACTCGTTTCGAAAACTTACCGGTTAGCAAAATTACCCTCTCGTTGCTGTTGTCATGCGTTCGGTCAGAACGCCGTCCCGATCTGGAACTGGAATTTCTGGTACTGGTCGCCTTCATGCTTCTGCAGCGGGAAGCCGAGGCTCAGCTTCAGCGGGCCGATCGGCGAGATCCACGCGAGACCCACACCGTAGCCGTAGCGCAGGCCGTTGGCGCCCGTACTCGTGCCGCCCGGCGCGTTGCCCCATACGTTACCGCCGTCGAGGAACGTGAACACGCGCAGCGTGCGGTCGTAGCCGGTGCCCGGCAGCGGGAACGTCAGCTCGATGTTGCCGACCAGCATCTTCGAGCCGCCGATCGGGTCGTTCGTCTTCGTGTCACGCGGGCCCAGCGAGCTCGGCTCGTAGCCCCGCACGGAGCCGATACCGCCCGCGTAGTAGTTCTTGAAGATCGGGTACGGGTTGCCGATACCGTTACCGTAGCCGCCTTGCAGGTTCAGGCCCAGGATGAAGCCGCGCGAGAACGAATAGTAGTACTGCGCCTGCAGGTCGGCCTTGTAGTACTGGATCTTGCCTACCGGCACGCCGTACTCCATGTTCGCCTGCGTGAAGTAGCCGCGGCTCGGAATCAGCGCGCTGTCACGCGCGTCGCGCGACCATGCGACCGTCAGCGGCACCGTGTTCGATACGCGTCCGAACTCGTTCACGTAATCCTGGTAGCTCTGCGGCGTGTTCGAATCGACGTCGAGGCGGTTCTGCTCGAAGCCCGCGCCGAAGTAAACGGTGTCGACTTCCGAGAACGGAATGCCGAACTTCAGGTTGCCGCCCGCGCTGATGATCCGGAAGCTCGAACTCGTCGAATAGTAGAGCGGCTGGTACGTGCGGTAGAAGACGTCCGTGATCCGCTTGATGCCGTCGACCGTGAAGTACGGGTCGACCTGCGTGACGGTCAGCGTGCGGTAGCTCTTCGCGGTGTTGACGTTCACCGACAGGCTCGTGCCGGAGCCGAACACGTTGTCCTGCGACACGCCGGCCGACAGCACGACCTTGTCCGTCGACGAGAAGCCGGCACCCAGCGTGATCGCGCCGGTCGGCTTTTCGTCGACCTTCACGTTCACGTCGACCTGGTCGTTCGTGCCTTCGACCGGCACCGTCGTCACGTCGACGTTGGTGAAGTAGCCGAGGCGGTTCACGCGGTCCTTCGACAGCGCGAGGCGGTTCGAGTCGAACCACGAGCTTTCGAGCTGGCGCATTTCGCGGCGCACCACTTCGTCGCGCGTGCGCGTGTTGCCGACCACGTTGATGCGGCGCACGTACACGCGGCGGCTCGGATCGACGACGAGGTTCAGGTTCACCTTGTGGTTCGCCTGGTCGATGTCCGGCTGCGCGTTGACGGTCGCGAATGCGTAGCCGTATTCGCCGAGCTTGTCGACGATCGACTTGGTGGTCTGCTGCAGCTTTTCGGCCGAGAAGCGGTCGCCCGGCTTGATCTTGATCAGCTTGTTGAGTTCGGCCTCGCGATCGAGCAGGTTGCCCGACAGCTTGATGCCCGACACCGTGTACGGCTCGCCTTCGTGCAGCGTGACCGTCAGGTACATGTCCTTCTTGTCCGGCGAGATCGACACCTGGGTCGACTCGATGTTGAACTCGAGGTAGCCGCGGTTCAGGTAGTACGAGCGCACGGCCTCGAGGTCGCCGGTGAGCTTTTCCTTCGAGTACAGGTCGTTCTTCGTGTACCAGGAGAACCAGTTCGGCGTCGACAGCTGCATCTCGTCGCGCAGCGTGCTGGTGCTGAACGCCTTGTTGCCGATGAAGTTGATCTGGCGGATCTTCGCGCTCGGGCCTTCGGCCACCGCGAACAGGATCGACACGCGGTTCGCGTCGACCGGCGTGACCGTCGTCTTGACCTCGGCCGCATAGAAGCCGCGCGTCAGGTACTGGCGCTTGAGCTCCTGCTCCGCCTTGTCGACGAGCGCCTTGTCGTAGTAGCGGCCGTCGGCCAGGCCGACCGCGCGCAGCGCCTTCGTCAGGTTGTCCTTGTCGAATTCCTTCGTGCCGGTGAAGTCGATCGACGCGATGGCCGGACGCTCCTGCACCTGCACGATCACGACGTTGCCCTGCGTGGCGATGCGCACGTCGTTGAAAAAGCCCGTCGCGTACAACGCGCGGATTGCTTCGGATGCCTTGTCGTCCGTGAAGGTATCGCCCTGCTTGATCGGCAGATAGGCGAACACCGAACCCGCTTCGACGCGCTGCAGCCCCTCGATCTTGATGTCTTGCACCACGAACGGTGCCGCTGCATGCGCCGCGAGGCCGTGCGCGGCGAGCGCGGCCGCTGCAACTGTCTTAGGTACAAAGCGATGAGGTTTGAACAACATGCATCCCCAATATTTAGCTGCATCAAATCAGGCGGCTGACCCGCGGCCGCCGCCTGACGCTTCAGAAATGGATTAACCGAGCCAGATCGTTGAACAGCGCGATCGCCGACAACGCGACGATGCAGATCAACCCGGCTCTTTGCAGAATCAGCTGCCAGCGCTCCGAGACGGCTTTCCCGGTCGCGGCTTCAACCGCATAATATAACAGATGCCCCCCGTCCAAAACGGGAATCGGCAACAAGTTCAGGACGCCAAGGCTAATGCTGACAAGGGCGAGGAACGACAGGAACGCCGACGGACCGAGCCGCGCGCTCTTGCCTGCGTAGTCGGCGATCGTCACCGGGCCGGACAGGTTCTTCAGCGACGCGTTGCCCGTGATCATCCGCCCGAACATCTTCAGCGAATACACGGAAATATCCCACGTACGGTGCGCGCCGAGCCGCAGGCTCTCGATCGGCCCGTAACGCACGTCCACCGACGGCGCGTGCATCGACAGCGCCGCGCCGATCCGGCCGACCTGCTGCCCCGATTCGTCGTCGCGCTGCATCTGCGGCACGATCGACACCGTCTGCGCGGCGCCGCTGCGCTCGATCCGCAGCGCGAGCGGCTGGCCCGCATGGTGCTTCACCGCGTCGATGAAGCGCGACGCGCCGCCGATCGGCTTGCCGTCGAGCGCGACCAGCTTGTCGCCGACCTTCAGGCCGGCCTGCTCCGCCGCGCTGCCCGGCTGCACCGACGCGACCGACAACGTGCCGCCGCCGGCCTCGAAGCCCAGATGGGCCATGAAGTCATCGTCGAGCTGGCTGTCGGGGACGTTGCGGAGATCGACGCGGAAATCGAACGTCGCATTGCCGTCGCGCGCGCCGAGCACGACCTCGCGATGGTCGAACGCGGCCGACAGCAGCTTCCAGCGCAGGTCCGACCACGATCGCACCGGCTCGGACTCGCCGCCCTGCGCATCGCCTACGCGCACGTTGCGGATCGACACGACCGTCTCGCTGCCGTCGAAGCCTGCACGGGCGGCCGCCGTGCCGGCGGCCGGCGACGCGACGATCGCGGCCGGCTCGGTCACGCCGGTCGCGAATACGACGGAAAACAGTGCGATTGCCAGCAGGAAGTTCGCAATCGGCCCGGCCGCGACGATCGCGATGCGCTTGTAGACCGACTGGCGGTTGAATGCCTGGCCGAGCTCGTCGGTCGGAATGCCGCCCGGGCCCGGATCGCGCTCGTCGAGCATCTTCACGTAGCCGCCGAGCGGCAGCGCGGACAGCGTCCACTCGGTGCCCGTCCTGCGGCTGACCCAGCGCGCGACGGGCTGGCCGAAGCCGATCGAGAAACGCAGCACCTTCACGCCGCACCAGCGCGCGACGCGATAGTGTCCGTACTCATGCACGACGACCAGTACGCCGATCGCCACCGCAAACGCGACCAGTTCGACCAGCACGTTCATGAGCACCTCATTCAGACCGTACGCTCCACGCGTGGCGCAGGCGCTTTTGCAATGATCGCGGCGGCGAGGCGGCGCGCCTCGGCATCCGCCGCGAGGACGTCGTCGAGCCCGTCGGGCGCGCGGTTCGGCAGCGCGTTGAGCACCGCGTCGACCGTCGCCGCGATCGCCATGAAGCCGATCCGGCGCTCGAGAAAGGCTTCGACCGCCACTTCGTTCGCCGCGTTCAATGCGGCGCTCGCGATACCGCCTTCCTCGAGCGCCTTCAGCGCGAGCGCGAGGCACGGGAAGCGCGCGTAATCGGGCTTCTCGAACGACAGCTGGGCGATCTGCGCGAGGTCGAGCTGGTCGACACCCGCGTCGACGCGCTCGGGGAACGCGAGCGCGTGGGCGATCGGCGTGCGCATGTCGGGGTTGCCGAGCTGCGCGAGCACCGAGCCGTCACGGTACGACACGAGCGAATGGATCACGCTCTGCGGATGGATCAGCACGTCGATCCGGTCGCCCGGCAGCCCGAAGATCCAGTGCGCCTCGATCACCTCGAGGCCCTTGTTCATCATCGTCGCGGAATCGACCGAAATCTTGCGGCCCATCACCCAGTTCGGGTGCTTGCACGCCTCGTCCGGCGTCACGTCGACGAGCGTCGCCGGCTCGCGCGTGCGGAACGGGCCGCCTGATGCGGTCAGGATGATCTTCGAGATCCCGCCGTGCTCGGCCGCGTCGCGCGGCATGCACTGGAAGATCGCGTTGTGTTCGCTGTCGACCGGCAGCAGGATCGCGCCATGGTCGCGCACGGCGTCCATGAAGATCGCGCCCGACATCACGAGCGCTTCCTTGTTCGCGAGCAGGATCCGCTTGCCGGCGCGTGCAGCCGCCAGGCTCGGCGCAAGGCCGGCCGCGCCGACGATCGCCGCGACCACCGTGTCGCAGCCGTCGCTCTTCGACACGTCGACGAGCGCCTGCGGCCCGTGCAGCACGACCGTCTTGCTGCCCGCCGCGCGCAGTTTCGCGTCGACGTGCGCGGCCGTCGCGGCATCGCCGACCACCGCCACTTCGGGCGCGAAGCGCAGACACTGCTCGACGAGCTTGTCGCCGTTGCGGTGCGCGGTCAGCGCGTAGACCGAGAAGCGCTCGGGATGGCGCGCGACCACGTCGAGCGTGCTGTCTCCGATCGAGCCCGTGGAACCGAGCAATGTCAGACGTTTTTGCATAACAGAATTAATGGTTTAACCAAGCAGCAGCATCGCGAGCGGCAGCACCGGCAGCAGCGCGTCGACACGATCGAGCACGCCGCCGTGGCCCGGCAGCAGTCCGCTCGAATCCTTCACGCCCGCCTGCCGCTTCAGCAGCGACTCGAACAGGTCGCCGATCACGCTGTACGCGACGAGCAGCGTCAGCGCGGCCCACGCGCCGGGCATCCCGTAGCGCGCGGCGAATGCAGAAAACAGGGTCGGTTCGAATGCGTGCACGGCCATCGCGACGCCGCCGACGACCATCACCGCGAACCAGCCGCCGATCGCGCCTTCCCAGCTCTTGCCGGGGCTGATCGTGATGGCCAGTTTACGCTTTCCGAAGGCCTTGCCCGCGAAGTATGCGCCGATATCGGCCAGCCAGACGACCAGAAGCAGCGACAGCACGAACGGCACACCCTGCGCGCGGGCGGCGACGAGCGCGTGCCAGCAGGCGGCGAACACGACGAGGCCGGCGGCCAGCAGGAACGGCCGCCAGATGCCGCCCGCGAGCGTGGGCTTGCGCCGCAGCGCGAACGGGCCGACCAGCAGCCAGAACACGCCAGCTGCCATGAAAAGGGGACGGGACGAAGCCGCATCGACGCCGAGCGGCGCGGTGGCCGCGAGCGCGAGCGCCGCGACGCCCGCATAGACGATCGGCGCGGCGCCCCCGAGCTTCAGCAGGCGCGCCCACTCCCACGCGGCGAACACGAGCACGACGCCGATCAGCGCACCGAACCCGGCGAGCGGCGCGAACAGCGTCACCGGCAGCAGCACCGCCAGCATCACGATCGCCGTGATCACCCGGGTTTTCAGCATGAAAGGGAGTCGGCGTTCTGCGATTGCGGTTCGAGCTGCGCACTCGTGCGCCCGAAACGGCGCTCGCGCTCGGTATACGACGCCAGCGCGTCGGCCAGTGCCGCGCCGTCGAAATCCGGCCAGTACTTGTCGGTGAAATAGAATTCGGCGTACGCGAGCTGCCACAGCAGGAAGTTGCTGACGCGCTGCTCGCCGCCGGTGCGGATGAAGAGATCGGGCTCCGGCGCGTACGCCATTGCCAGGTGCGGCGCGAATGCGTCCTCGGTCACTTCGACCTCGCGACCTTCGCGCACGGCCTGCTCGACGAGTTTCTTCGTCGCCTGCAGGATGTCCCACCGGCCGCCGTAGTTGGCCGCGATGGTGAGCGTCAGACGGGTATTGCGCGCAGTCTTGGTTTCGGCGCGGCGAATCAGCTCGCGGATGCGCGGCTCGAAACGGTCGAGATCGCCGACGACGCGCAGGCGGATCCCGTTCGCATGCAGCTTGCCCACTTCGCGCTCGAGCGCGGTGATGAACAGCCGCATCAGGAACGACACTTCGTCGTTCGGCCGGCGCCAGTTTTCCGAACTGAACGCAAACAGCGTCAGGTATTCGACGCCGGCGCGCGCGCAGCCTTCGACCACCGCCCGCACGGCATCGACGCCGCGGGTATGCCCCGCGACGCGCGGCAAGCGGCGTTCGGTCGCCCAACGGCCGTTGCCGTCCATGATGATCGCGATGTGACGCGGCACGACGCCGACGTCAGGCACGCGAACGGTAGAGCTGGTATAGGTCATGGCCGTTGAGACAGTAATGCGGGAAGAAGGCGGCGCGCGAGGACGGTCGTCAGACCGTCATGATCTCGGCTTCCTTGCTCTGCACGAGCTTGTCGACTTCGGCGACGTGCTTGTCGGTCAGCTTCTGCACGTCGTCGCTCGCACGGCGCTCGTCGTCTTCCGAGATTTCCTTGTCCTTCACGAGCTTCTTCAGCGCTTCGTTCGCGTCGCGGCGCAGGTTGCGGATCGCGACCTTGGCCGTTTCGCCTTCGCTCTTCACGACCTTGGTCAGCTCGCGGCGGCGCTCTTCCGTCAGCGCGGGCATCGGCACGCGGATCAGGTCGCCGGCCGTCGCCGGGTTCAGGCCCAGATCGGCTTCGCGGATGGCCTTCTCGACCTTCGCGACCATGTTCTTTTCCCACGGCTGCACGCCGATCGTGCGCGCGTCGACGAGCGTCAGGTTCGCGACCTGCGAGATCGGCACCATCGAGCCGTAGTAGTCGACCTGCACGTGATCGAGCAGACCGGTGTGTGCACGGCCCGTACGGATCTTGGCCAGATCGTTCTTGAACGCTTCGATCGAGCGCTGCATCTTTTGCTCGACGCCCTTCTTCACATCAGCGACACTCATTTCAACCTCCGAACCTTCAAACCTTCAAAGAACGCGAGCCCCACCCGGCGCATGTCGCGCGCCGCGGCCGGCAACCCGCGCCGTTCGCCCGCATCCGCGGGAGTTTACACGTGGACGAGCGTACCTTCGTCCTCGCCCAGCACGATGCGCTTGAGCGCGCCCGGCTTGTTGATCGAAAACACGCGAATCGGCAGCTTCTGGTCGCGGCACAGCGCAAACGCCGTCGCGTCCATCACCTGCAGGTTGCGGCTGATCGCCTCGTCGAAGCTGATCGTCGTGTAGCGCGTGGCCGACGGATCCTTCTTCGGATCGGCAGAATATACGCCATCGACCTTGGTCGCCTTCAGCACGACTTCCGCGCCCACTTCCGAGCCGCGCAGCGCGGCGGCCGTATCCGTCGTGAAGAACGGGTTGCCGGTGCCGGCCGCGAAGATCACGACGCGGCCTTCCTCGAGCTGGCGGATCGCGCGGGGCCGGATGTACGGCTCGACGACCTGGTCCATGCGCAGCGCGGACTGCACGCGCGCCTCGATGCCGGCGTGGCGCATCGCGTCCTGCAGCGCCAGCGCGTTCATCATCGTCGCCAGCATCCCCATGTAGTCGGCCGTCGCGCGGTCCATGCCGGCCGCGCCGCCCGCGACGCCGCGGAAAATGTTACCGCCACCGATCACGACCGCGAGCTGCGTCCCGAGACGCACGACTTCGGCGATATCGGCCACCATCCGTTCGATCGTCGCGCGATTGATGCCGAAGGCATCGTCGCCCATCAGCGCTTCGCCGGAGAGTTTGAGGAGGACGCGTTTATAGGCATTGGACATAGGGGCTTCCGAGCGACGAGAGGATGACAACCACGAACTGTAGGGGCGAAATACTGATTCGGGCAAGCGCCGACGACCGGACCGGGGTTCCCGGCCGGCCGGCGGCGCCGCCGGCCGCGGCGGAGCGGACGCCCGCCGCGGGTACTGCTGACTGCTTACTGCTGCTTGGCTGCTGCGACTTGCGCGGCCACTTCGGCGGCGAAGTCGTCCTGGCGCTTCTCGATGCCTTCGCCGACGACGAACAGCGCGAACTTCTGCACTGCCGCATTCGCCGCCTTCAGCATCTGCTCGATCGTCTGCTTGTCGTTCTTCACGAACGTCTGGTTCAGCAGCGACACTTCCTTCAGGTACTTCTGGACGCTGCCGTCGACCATCTTCGCGACGATTTCAGCCGGCTTGCCCGACTCGGCAGCCTTCTGCTCGGCGACGCGGCGTTCCGTGTCGATCAGTTCCGCCGGCACGTCGGCCGACGACAGCGCGACCGGCTTCATCGCGGCGATGTGCATCGCGACGTCCTTGCCGACCTGCTCTTCCGCGCCCGTGTACTCGACGATCACGCCGATACGCGCGCCGTGCAGGTACGTCGCGATCTTGTTCGCGGTTTCGAAACGGACGAAACGGCGGATCGACACGTTCTCGCCGATCTTGCCGATCAGCGCGAGACGCACTGCGTCGACCGTCGAGCCTTCGAGCGGCAGCGCCGACAGCGCGGCCACGTCGGCCGGGTTCTGCGTCGCGACGAGTTCCGCGACCGTCTTCGAGAACGCGAGGAAGTCGTCGTTCTTCGCGACGAAGTCGGTTTCGCAGTTCAGTTCGACCAGCGCGCCTGCGTTGCCGCCGACGAACGATGCGACGACGCCTTCCGCCGTCACGCGCGATGCGGCCTTGCTCGCCTTGTTGCCGAGTTTGACGCGCAGCAGTTCTTCAGCCTTGGCCAGATCGCCGTCGGCTTCCGTCAGCGCCTTCTTGCATTCCATCATCGGTGCGTCGGTCTTCGCGCGCAGTTCTGCCACCATGCTTGCGGTAATTGCCGCCATCATTCGCTCCTTGAGTCTGTATTCACAACGCCGCCCGCTTGGACGCGAACGGCCGAGATTCGTTTCCGGACCCGCGCCGATTCGGCGCGATCAGGTCCGGCGCACAAGCTTAAAAAAAGGGGGCCTGTTGAGAGCCCCCTTTTTGCGCCGGCTCGGGGCCAGTTACGCGTTTTCCTCGACGTATTCGTCGTCGCCGCGTGCGGCCTGGACCACTTCGTTGACCGCGTTCGCACGGCCTTCGAGGATCGCGTCGGCCACGCCTTCGGCGTACAGCGCGACTGCCTTGCTCGAGTCGTCGTTACCCGGGATCACGTAATCCACACCTTCCGGCGAGTGGTTCGTATCGACCACGGCGATGACCGGCACGCCCAGCTTGTTCGCTTCCGTGACGGCAATCTTGTGGTAGCCGACGTCGATGACGAAGATCGCGTCCGGAATGCCGCCCATGTCCTTCACGCCGCCGATCGACTTCTGCAGCTTGGCGATTTCGCGTTCGAACAGCAGCGCTTCCTTCTTGCTCATCTTCTCGGTTTCGCCCGATTCGACGGCCGCTTCCATGTCCTTCAGGCGCTTGATCGATACCTTCAGCGTCTTGAAGTTGGTCATCATGCCGCCGAGCCAGCGCGCGTTGACGTACGGCATGCCCGCACGTTGCGCTTCCTGGGCGATCGTGTCACGCGACTGGCGCTTCGTGCCGACGAACAGGATCGTGCCGCGGTTCGCTGCCAGCTGGCGCACGTACTTCTGTGCGTCCGTGAACATCGGCAGCGTCTTTTCGAGGTTGATGATGTGAATCTTGTTGCGGTGACCGAAAATGAACGGAGCCATCTTCGGGTTCCAGAAGCGCGTCTGGTGACCGAAGTGGACACCCGCTTCCAGCATTTGGCGCATCGTAACTGCCATGTAAATTCTCCACGAGGGTTGGGTCTTAAGCCGGCTGCCGTACCGCCGCGCGAACCCGCCTTGAAGGGCGGGGATTCCGCACGGACGGCACCCTGGTTGCGCCGGCTTGCGATTCGGCACGTGCAAAACGCCCGTGCCGTAAGCCTTTCTCCGCGATGCCACCCCAAAACGGGGCACGACGGCAAATTTGGATGTCGACTTAGCCAAAGAGTATAGCACGCGGATTTGTCGGCTCTCAAGTCGCGCGGCACTTTCGCTTGCCGCGCGGCAGCGGGCCGGACAATCCTCGAAAACCCGCATCCGCGCGGCCCGCAGGGGCTGCGAGGCCCGCCATAAGGTGCGATAATCCGTTAATTCACCGCATTCCAGGCATACCTCGATGGCTATTACGCTCAAAAACGAACACGATATCGCTCAGATGCGCGTCGCCTGCCGTCTCGCCAGCGAAGTGCTCGACTTCATCACGCCGCACGTCGTCGCGGGCGTCACGACCGCCGAACTCGACCGCCTCTGCCACGAGTTCATGCTCAACGAGCAAGGCACGATCCCCGCCCCGCTGAACTATCAGCCGCCCGGCTATCCGCCGTACCCGAAGGCCACCTGCATTTCGGTCAACGACGTGATCTGTCACGGCATTCCCGGCGAGAAGGTGATCAAGAACGGCGACGCGCTGAACATCGACATCACCGTGATCAAGAACGGCTATTTCGGCGACACCAGCCGAATGTTCATCGTCGGCGAGGGCTCGATCCTCGCGAAGCGCCTCGTGCAGACCACCTACGAATGCATGTGGCTCGGCATCGACCAGGTCAAGCCCGGCGCGCACCTCGGCGACATCGGCTACGCGATCCAGAAGCACGCGGAAGCGCAGGGCTACAGCGTCGTGCGCGAATACTGCGGCCACGGCATCGGCACGGTGTTCCACGAGGATCCGCAGGTCGTCCACTACGGCCGCCCGGGCACCGGCATCGAGCTGAAGGCCGGGATGATCTTCACGATCGAGCCGATGATCAACGCCGGCAAGCGCGACATCCGCACGATGCCCGACCAGTGGACGGTCAAGACGCGCGACCGCAGCCTGTCCGCGCAGTGGGAGCACACGGTGCTCGTCACCGAAACCGGCTACGAAGTGCTGACCGTGTCGGCCGGCACGCCCGCGCGCCCGGTGTTCGCGCAACCGGCCGCCGCCGTCTGAGCGCCGTCGCGCCAGCCCGCCCCACCCCGCACCTGATCGGTCGCCCATGAGCGCTCACGCTGCCCCCTCGCCCGAAGCGCTGTCGCGGCGCGCCGAATTCAAGGCCGCCAAGACGGCGATGCTCGAGCGCTTTCGCCGCGCGGCGAACGTCGCGTCGCTGATGCACGCGCTGTCGAAACTCACCGACGACGCGTTGAAGCGCGTGTGGGACGATTGCGGGCTGCCCGCGACGCTCGCGCTCGTCGCCGTCGGCGGCTACGGGCGCGGCGAGCTCGCGCCCTATTCCGACGTCGACATCCTCGTGTTGCTGCCCGATGCGCACGACGCGGCGCTCGATGCGCGCATCGAGCGCTTCATCGGCATGGCCTGGGATCTCGGCCTCGAGATCGGCAGCAGCGTGCGCACGGTCGCGCAGTGCATCGAGGAGGCGTCGCAGGACGTGACGGTGCAGACCTCGCTGCTGGAAGCGCGCCGCATCGTCGGCAGCACCGCGCTGTTCGAGCGCTTCACCGTGCGCTATCACGAAGCGCTCGACGCCCGCGCATTCTTCACCGCGAAGGTGCTCGAGATGCGCCAGCGCCACGCGAAGTGCCAGGATACGCCGTACAGCCTCGAACCGAACGTGAAGGAAAGCCCGGGCGGGCTGCGCGACCTGCAGACGATCCTGTGGATCGCGCGCGCGGCCGGCTTCGGCAGCAGCTGGCGCGAACTCGACACGCGCGGCCTCATCACCGACCGCGAAGCGCGCGAGCTGCGCCGCAACGAAGGCTTCCTGAAGACGCTGCGCGCGCGGCTGCACGTGATCGCCGGGCGCCGCCAGGACATGCTCGTGTTCGACCTGCAGACGCAGGCCGCCGAGAGCTTCGGCTACCAGCCGACGCAGGCCAAGCGCGCGAGCGAGCAACTGATGCGCCGCTACTACTGGGCCGCGAAAGCCGTCACGCAGCTCGCCACGATCCTGATCCAGAACATCGAGGCGCAGTTGTTCCCCGCGACGAGCGGCATCACGCGCGTGCTGTCGGCCGATCGCTTCGTCGAGAAACAGGGGATGCTCGAGATCGTCGACGACGGCGTGTTCGAACGCCATCCCGACGCGATCCTCGAAGCGTTCCTGCTGTACGAAACGACGCGCGGCGTGAAGGGCCTGTCCGCCCGCACGCTGCGTGCGCTGTACAACTCGCGCGAAATCATGAACAACGCGTGGCGCCGCGATCCGCAGAACCGCGCCACGTTCATGCGGATCCTGCAGCAGCCCGAAGGCATCACGCACGCGTTCCGGCTGATGAACCAGACGAGCGTGCTCGGCCGCTACCTGCTGAACTTCCGTCGCATCGTCGGCCAGATGCAGCACGACCTGTACCACGTGTACACGGTCGACCAGCACATCCTGATGGTGCTGCGCAACCTCCGCCGCTTCGCGGTGGCCGAGCATGCGCACGAGTATCCGTTCTGCAGCCAGCTGATCGGCAACTTCGAGCGCCCGTGGGTGCTGTATGTCGCGGCGTTGTTCCACGACATCGCGAAGGGCCGCGGCGGCGATCACTCGACGCTCGGGATGGCCGACGCGCGGCGCTTCTGCCGCGAGCACGGGATCGACGCCGAAGACGCCGCGCTGATCGTGTGGCTCGTCCAGCATCACCTGACGATGAGCCAGGTCGCGCAGAAGCAGGACACGAGCGACCCCGAAGTCATCAAGCGCTTCGCCGAAGTCGTCGGCAACGAACGGTATCTGACCGCGCTCTACCTGCTGACCGTCGCCGATATCCGCGGCACGAGCCCGAAGGTGTGGAACACGTGGAAGGGCAAGCTGCTCGAGGATCTGTACCGCATCACGCTCGCGGTGCTCGGCGGCGCGAACCCCGACGCGCATTCGGAACTGAAATCGCGGCAGGAGCAGGCGCTCGCGCTGCTGCGCCTCGAAACCGTGCCCGACGATGCGCACCGCGCGTTGTGGGATCAGCTCGACGTCGGCTTCTTCCTGCGTCACGACGCGGCCGACATCGCGTGGCAGACGCGCGTGCTGTACCGGCACGTGAACGCCGAAACCGCGATCGTCCGCGCGCGGCCGTCGCCGATCGGCGACGCGCTGCAGGTGCTCGTGTACGTGAAGGACCGCCCCGACCTGTTCGCGGGCATCTGCGCGTATTTCGACCGCAACGGGCTGTCGGTGCTCGATGCGCGCGTCAGCACGACGCGGCACGGCTATGCGCTCGACAACTTCATCGTCACGCAGACCGAACGCGACGTGCGCTACCGCGACATCGCGAATCTCGTCGAGCAGCAGCTCGCGACGCGGCTCGCCGAAACCGCCACGCTGCCGGAGCCGTCGAAGGGCCGCCTGTCGAGGCTGTCCCGGACGTTTCCGATCACGCCGCGCGTCGACCTGCGGGCCGACGAGCGCGGTCAGTACTACATCCTGTCCGTGTCGGCCAACGACCGGCCGGGCCTTCTCTATTCGATCGCGCGCGTACTCGCCGAACATCGGATCGGCGTCCACGCGGCGCGGATCAATACGCTCGGCGAGCGCGTCGAAGACATCTTCCTGCTCGCGGGTGCCGGCCTGTCCGACAACCGCCTGCAGATCCAGCTCGAAACCGAATTGCTGCGTGCGATCGCAGTCTGAATGAATCCCAGCGTTTATGCGCACCAAATTAACCGTCAAGAATCCGAAGCCGGCGTCGCCGACCCGCGCCCCTGTCCGCTCCGGCAGCCTCGTCGCCCGCAAGGCGGTGCGCCCCGCCGCGCCGCCCGCGGGGGATAAACCGGCCCGCCCGAAAAAGGCGCCTGCGGCCGCCGCTAGCGGCGAGCGCTCGTTCAAGCCGCGCGGCGCCGCCGGCGCAGAACGCGCGGGCGCGGATCGCGCGCCGGCCAAGCGTGCGCCGCGTGACGGCGGCGCCGAACGCGGCACGCGCGCGCCGTATCGCGACAATGCAGCCGGCGAAGGTGCGAAACGCAGTTTCGGCGACCGCCGTCCGTCGTCGGATCGGCCGCCGCGCCGTAGCGATGACGATGCGCGGCCGCGTCGCGCAGGTGCCGACGACAAGCGTCCGTCCTATCGCGACAACGCATCCGGCGAAGGCGCAAAACGCAGCTTCGGCGACCGCCGTCCGTCGTCCGATCGTCCGCCGCGCCGTGATGACGATGCACGTCCGCGCCGCGCAGGCACCGACGACAAGCGCCCGCCCTATCGTGACAACGCATCCGGCGAAGGCGCAAAACGCAGCTTCGGCGACCGCCGTCCGTCGTCCGATCGTCCGCCGCGCCGTGATGACGATGCACGTCCGCGCCGCGCAGGCACCGACGACAAGCGCCCGCCCTATCGTGACAACGCATCCGGCGAAGGCGCAAAACGCAGCTTCAGCGACCGCCGCACGTCATCCGATCGGCCGCCGCGCCGTAGCGATGACGATGCACGTCCGCGCCGCACAGGCGCCGACGACAAGCGTCCGTCCTATCGCGACAACGCATCCGGCGAAGGCGCAAAACGCAGCTTCGGCGACCGCCGTACGTCGTCCGATCGTCCTGCCCGCCGCAACGACGACGATGCACGTCCGCGTCGCGCGGCAGGTGGCGACGAAGGCAAACGCCCGTCCTACCGCGACAAGCCCGCCGGCGAAGGCGCGAAGCGCAGCTTCGGCGACCGCCCGGCCCGCCCCGCGCGCGATGGCGAGCGCCGTTCGTTCGGCGCGGTGAAGACCGCGCAACCGGTCAAGCGCGCGGCAGCCGACGTCGACTACGGCGACGAAACGGGCCTGATGCGCCTGTCGAAGCGGATGTCCGAACTCGGCATGTGCTCGCGCCGCGAAGCCGACGAATGGATCGAAAAGGGCTGGGTGCTCGTCGACGGCGAACGCATCGACACGCTCGGCACCAAGGTGCGCGCCGACCAGAAGATCGAGATCGACGAGCGCGCGAGCGCCGCGCAGGCCGCGCAAGTGACGATCCTGCTGCACAAGCCGGTCGGCTACGTGTCGGGCCAGGCGGAAGACGGCTACGAGCCGGCGGCCGTGCTGATCACGCGCGCGAACCGCTGGAGCGGCGATCATTCGCCGGTGCGCTTTTCGCCGCAGCACCTGCATGCGCTCGCACCGGCCGGCCGTCTCGACATCGACTCCACCGGCCTGCTTGTGCTCACGCAGAACGGCGTGATCGCGAAGCAGCTGATCGGCGAACAATCGGACATCGACAAGGAATACCTGGTGCGCGTGCGCTTCGGCGAACGACTGATCGACATCGACCAGCACTTCCCGGCGGAATCGCTCGCGAAGCTGCGCCACGGCCTCGAACTCGACGGCGTGCCGCTCAAGCCCGCGCTGGTGAGCTGGCAGAACGGCGAACAGTTGCGCTTCGTGCTGCGCGAAGGCAAGAAGCGGCAGATCCGCCGCATGTGCGAACTGGTCGGCCTCGACGTGATCGGCCTGAAGCGCGTGCGGATGGGCCGCGTGATGCTCGGCGCGCTGCCGCAGGGCCAATGGCGCTACCTGTCCGCCGACGAGACGTTCTGACCGCAAGCGCATCCAGTGCGCGATGCAATGGAAAAGCCCGCTTCAAGCGGGCTTTTTCTTTTCTGTGCGAGCGCGACCGATCAATCGTCGTCGGCCGGGTCGAGCCCCGGGAACAGCACCTCGGTGAAACCGAAGCGCGTGAAGTCGGTGATCCGCATCGGATACAGCTTGCCGATCAGGTGATCGTACTCATGCTGGACCACGCGCGCATGGAACCCTTCGGCGATACGATCGATCTTCTGGCCGAACTGGTCGAAGCCGCTGTAGCGCACCTTCGCGTAGCGGCTGACGACGCCGCGCATGCCCGGCACCGACAGGCAGCCTTCCCAGCCCTCTTCCATGTCCGGCGGCAGGTACTCGACCTTCGGGTTGATCAGCACGGTCTCCGGCACCGGCGGCGCATCCGGGTAGCGGTTGTTGTTGCCGAAGCCGAAGATGATGATCTGCAGCCCGATGCCGATCTGCGGCGCGGCGAGCCCCGCGCCGTTCGCGTGATGCATCGTCTCGAACATGTCCGCGACGATCTCGTGCAGCTCGGGTGTATCGAACCGCTCGACCGGCTGGGCGATTTCGAGCAGGCGCGGATCGCCCATCTTCAGGATCTCGCGAATCATGGCGTATTGCCCTCCAGGAGTTGGTGCAGACCATCTTCGTCCAGCACGGGGATGCCGAGTTCCTCGGCCTTCGCGAGCTTGCTGCCGGCTTCGGCGCCCGCGACCACGTAATCCGTCTTCTTCGATACCGAACCGGCCACCTTGGCGCCCGCCGCTTCGAGCATCTCCTTCGCCGCATCGCGCGTGAGATTCGGCAGCGTGCCCGTCAGCACGACCGTCTTGCCGGCCAGCACGCCCTGCGGCGCCTTCGGCGCGGGCGGCCCTTCCGGCCACGTGACCTTGCCGGGCGCGCGCAACTGCTCGATCACCGTGCGATTGTGCTCTTCCGCGAAGAACTGGTGAATCGACTCGGCGACGATCGGCCCGACGTCGTTCACTTCGAGCAGTTCCTCGATCGACGCGTCCATGATCGGCGTCAGCGAGCCGAAATGCTTCGCGAGATCCTTCGCGGTCGATTCGCCGACATGACGGATGCCGAGCCCGTAGATGAAGCGCGCGAGCGTCGTATGCTTCGCCTTCTCGAGCGAATCGAGCAGATTCTGCGCGGACTTCTCCGCGAACCGGTCGAGCTCGGCCAGCGTCGCGAAACCGAGATTGAACAGGTCGGCCGGCGTACGCACGAGATTCAGCTCGACGAGCTGGTCGATGATCTTCTCGCCGAGGCCGTCGATGTCGAGCGCGCGGCGCTGCGCGAAATGCCACAGCGCCTGCTTGCGCTGCGCCGGGCAGAACAGCCCGCCCGTGCAGCGCGCGATCGCCTCGTCCGGCAGGCGCTCGATCTTCGAGCCGCACACCGGGCATTCGGTCGGCATCACGAATTCGGCCGCGTCCGCCGGGCGCCGGTCGAGCAGCGCGCCGACGACTTCCGGAATCACGTCGCCCGCGCGGCGCACGATCACGGTGTCGCCGATCCGGATGTCCTTGCGGCGCACTTCGTCCTCGTTGTGCAGCGTCGCATTGGTCACGGTCGCGCCGCCGACGAACACCGGCTCGAGACGCGCGACCGGCGTGATCGCGCCGGTGCGGCCGACCTGCACGTCGATCGCGACGAGCTTCGTCAGCGCTTCCTGCGCGGGGAACTTGTGCGCGAGCGCGAAGCGCGGCGCACGCGACACGAAGCCGAGCCGCTCCTGCTCGTCGTGCCGGTTGACCTTGTAGACGACGCCATCGATGTCGTACGGCAGCGACTCGCGCTTCTCGCCGACCTTGCGGAAGAAGTCGAGCAAGCCTTCGGCGCCGTGTACGACCGCACGCTCGCGGTTCACCGGCAGGCCGAACGCCTCGTACCAGTCGAGCAGCGCGCTGTGCGTGTCGGGCATCGGCATCCCGTCGAGCACGCCGATCCCGTACGCGAAGAACGACAGCGGCCGCTGCGCGGTGATCTTCGAGTCGAGCTGGCGCAGGCTGCCGGCCGCCGCGTTGCGCGGGTTCGCGAATTCGCGCTGCTCGGCCGCGCGCTGGCGTTCGTTCAGGCGTGCGAAATCGCGCTTGAACATCAGCACCTCGCCGCGCACGTCGAGCACGGCCGGCACGTGCTTGCCCTTCAGCTTCAGCGGAATCGAGCGGATCGTGCGCACGTTCTCGGTCACGTCCTCGCCCGTCGTCCCGTCGCCGCGCGTCGCGGCCTGCACGAACACGCCTTGCTCGTAGCGCAGCGAAATCGCGAGGCCGTCGAACTTCAGTTCGCACGCGTATTCGACGGGGTCCGTCACCGAGCCGGCGAGATCGGTCGTCTTCGCGAGCGCGTCGGCGACGCGCTTGTCGAACGCGACGATGTCCTCGTCGGCGAAGCCGTTGTTCAGCGACAGCATCGGCGCATCGTGGACGACGGGCGTGAAGCCGCCGGCCGCTTCGCCGCCGACGCGCTGCGTCGGCGAATCGGGCGTCACGAGTTCGGGATGGTCGGTTTCGAGCTGCTGCAGCTCACGGAACAGCCGGTCGTATTCGGCGTCGGGCAGATCCGGCTGGTCGAGCACGTAATAGGCGTGGTTCGCCCGCTCGAGTTGGTCGCGCAGCCATGCGGCGCGCGCGTCGGGCTGGCTGGCTGGCGGTTCGGCTTGGGTTCGGGCCATGCTGGCGGCAGAGTCGTTCTGAAAAAAATCGGATGCCCGATTATCTCAGTTTGACGCCGCGGCGGGGCACGCAATGCGGGCCCGATGACGTGCTGCAGCGCACACCGGGCGGTGTGCGCCGCGGCGACGGACGACGGCACCCACGCGCGCCGTCCGCGCGATCGCGTTACTGGCTGAACAGGCGGCGCGTGACTGGCGAACCGGCCGGGATGCCGGCTTCCTCGAGCTTCGCGTACAGCTTCATCAGCTGCTGCTCGATCGCGAGCAGCGTCGACTCCGGCAGCGGCCGGCGCGAATCGTCGACGACGCGTGCGCCGATCCGCTCGGACAGCGACTTCGCGTAATCGCACATCAGCCGGAACGGCAGGATGTCCTCTTCGGCCACCGGCACGTCGAGCACCAGCGTGATCATGTTGCCGCCCTTGTACGTCAGGTCGTCGCGCAGGAAGTTCGTATCGCCGAACTGCAGCATGAACACCGGATTCTGCTTCGCGTCGAGCTTCACGAAGCGCGTGCCGTCGCGCGACAGCAGCAGCCCGTCCTGCGACGCGACCGCCTGCACGTAGTTCGCGGACCACGGCGCGCCGTCCGACATCACGTTGATCGACAGTTGCGCGTCGCACTGCGCGGCAAACGCGTCGAGCTCGCGCGCCATCGCGACCGTTTCCATCATGTCGGGGAATTCCGGCGCGCCGTCGATCGCATCGGCGAACTGCTGGACGCCCGTCACGAACTCGGAGAATTCGAGCTCGTTCAGCGCGCCGCTGCGGTTCGCGAGCTGCGCGGCCGCGCGCAGCTCATCGTAGCGCACGCCGTTCTGCAACAGCTCCCACTGGCCGCCTTCCGGCTTGCCTTCGATGTGCACGGGCTTGCTGCCCGCGCGGCGCAGCCGCTGCGCGACCGGCAGGATCTTGTCGCCCGGCAGCGGCCCGGTGAGGCGGATCGGCACGATGCAGTCGATCCGGCGATCGACGATCGCCGGCGGCGCCGACGAGACCGTCGTCGCGGCCGGCATCACCGGTTCGGTTGGGCCGGCCGGTTCGGCTGCCGCTTCGTGCGCGGCGGCGGGCACGGCTGCTTCGCCGACAGCCGGTTCGCTCGATTCGGACGACGTATCGGCCCCCGTCGCCTCGGCCTGCAGGTCGGCCGGCGTATCGGCCGGCGCCGCGCCGCCGGCGGCCCCGCCGAACGTCGGCTCGACACGCGCCGCTTCGGTCGCAGCAGCAGCGGCCGCGACAGGTGCCGCAGGCTCGCGGCGCACCGGCTGACGCACCGGCTCGATGAACGGCAACTCTTCGTCACGCTCGGGGCGGTTCATCGCCTCGGCCGCTTCCTCCGGCATCGGGCGCGGCATCCTGCGCCGCACTTTCGCGCCCTGCCATGCGTTGTAGACCACGACGCCGCCTACCACGACGGCGCCCGCGCCGATCAAACCGAGTGTCAACTCGTCCATGCACGCTCCATCAGCAATTCTTTTTCGTCGGGACCGCGAACGGGCGCCCATGCGCCGCGCGAACGCGGTCCGGTTTCGTCAAACGTCAATTCTGGGCAAAACCCGCGGCGGTTTCCATGTCCACCGCGACGATCCGCGACACGCCCTGCTCCTGCATCGTCACGCCGATCAGTTGCTGCGCCATTTCCATCGCGATCTTGTTGTGCGAGATGAACAGGAACTGCGTCTTGTCGGACATCGCGCGGACCAGATTCGCGAAACGCTCGGTGTTCGCGTCGTCCAGCGGCGCGTCGACCTCGTCGAGCAGACAGAACGGCGCCGGGTTCAGCTGGAACATCGCGAACACCAGCGCGGTCGCGGTCAGCGCCTTCTCGCCGCCCGACAGCAGGTGAATCGTCGCGTTCTTCTTGCCGGGCGGCTGCGCCATCACCTGCACGCCGGCGTCGAGAATCTCGTCGCCCGTCATGATCAGCTTCGCCTGGCCGCCGCCGAACAGGCGCGGGAACAGATCGCTGAAATGACGATTGACCTCGTCGAAGGTGCCCTGCAGCAGCGTGCGGGTTTCCTGGTCGATCTTGTGGATCGCGTCCTCGAGCGTCGTGATCGCGTCGATCAGGTCGGCCGATTGCGCGTCGAGGAACACCTTGCGCTCGCTCGCGGCCTTCAGCTCGTCGAGCGCGGCCATGTTCACCGGGCCGAGCGCGTTGATTGCGTTGTTCAGGCGCGTGACTTCGCCCTGCAGGTACGACGGCTTGAGATCCGGCGTCAGCTTCGCGGCCAGCGCGACCTCGTCGACCTCGGCGGTCGCGAGCTGCTCGGCGAACTGCTCGACGGACAGGCGCGCGGCCTGCTCCTTCAGCTGCAGCTCGGTGATGCGGTCGCGCAGCGGCTGCAGCGAACGTTCGGCAACGAGCCGCTGCTCGTCCGACGCACGCAGCTTTGCGGTGAGATCGTCGAGCTCGATCCGCGCGGCCTGCAGCGCTTCTTCCTTCACCGCGCGAATCTCGAGCGCGTCCTGCAGGCCCGTGTGCGCGGTCTGCTCGTTGATCGTCTCGAGTTCGGCGCGCGCGTCTTCGAGCGACGCGGCGACGCGCTCGCTCTGCTCGTGCGCGACCTGGATCGTGCGCTTGAGCTCGTCGATCCGCGTCACCGCGTTGCGTGCGGCGAAGCGCGCATCGTTCGCGCCGCGCTCCAGGTCGCGCGCTTCCTGACGCGCCTGCGTCAGCGATTCGTCGAGCGACTCGAACGCGAGCTGGTTGTCCTCGAAGCGCGCCTGCAGTTCCGCGAGCTCGCCGTCGAAGCGCTCGAAATTCGCTTCCGACTCCGCGCGCAAGGCACGCTGCTCCTCGATCTGCGCGCCGATTTCCTCGAGTTCCTCGCGGATCTGCGTGCTGCGCTGCGTATAGCGTTCGTGCGCCTGCGCGAGCTTCAGCACATCCATCTGCAGCGCATGCACGCGCTGCGTCGCGCGTTCGGCCTGCGCGCGCACGTCGCCGAGCGCCTGCGTGGCCTGCGTGTGCGCGGCTTCCGCCCGCACGGCGGCCGTGCGCGCCTCGTCGGCGAGCAGCGCCTGCGCGCGCACCTGACGCGTCAGGTTTTCGATTTCCTGCTGACGGGCCAGCATCCCGGCCTGCTCCGAATCGGCCGCGTACAGCTGCACGCCGACCCGCGTGACGATATGGCCGGCCTTGACGACGAACGCGCCACCCGCCGGCAGTTGCGCGCGCGTCGCGAGCGCCTGCGCGACGTCGTCGGCGACGTACACGTTGCCGAGCCAGTCGTTCAGCACCGCGCGGATGCCCGCGTCGTCGATGCGCACCAGCGACAGCACCGGACTCAGCCCGGCCACGGCAGCGGGCGGTTCGCCGGCCGCGGGCGGCGCGTAGAACGCGAGCTTCGCGGGCGGCGCATCGGTCGCGAATGCCTTCACCCAGTCGAGATTCGACACTTCGAGCGCGGCAAGGCGCTCACGCAGCACGGCCTCGAGCGCCGCTTCCCAGCCGGCCTCGACGTGCAGCTTCTTCCACAGACGCGGCAACGCGCCGAGCTCGTGCTTGTCGAGCCACGGCTGGATCTTGCCTTCGGTCTGCACGTTGTCCTGCAGCTGTTTCAGCGCGGCGAGGCGCGCTTCGAGCTGGTGGATCTGCGCGGCTTCGGCCTGCACGCGCTCCTGCGCGGCGCGGCGTTCGCCGTCGAGACGCGGCACCGTTTCCTGCGCGTCGGCAAGACGCGCCTGCGCTTCCGCGAGAATCTCTTCCTGCTCGGCCAACTGCATGCGCAGTTCTTCGAGCTGCGTCTCGTCCGGCGCGTCGAGCCCGCCCGCTTCGCTCTTCAGGCGCTCGTGGCGCTGCTGAAGCTGCTGGAGCTGCTGGTCGGCGTTGCGCTGGTGCGCGGCTTCGAGCTTCAGCGACTGCTCGGTCTGCGCGATCCGCGCGCGCTCATCGTTGAGCTGCGCCTGCGCGTCGCGCCACTTCGCTTCGAGCGCCGGCAGCGCATCGTGCTTCGCGGCCGCGTTGTCTTCGGCGAACGCGGCCTTCTCGTCGGCCATCGCGCGCGCCTCTTCGGCTTCCTCGAGCTCGTCCTGCGACTTCTCGGCCTGCGCGCGCCACTGCTCGCGCTGCGCGTTCAGCGCGGCGATCTGCGCCTGCACGCGATTGCGCGATTCGACGATGAACTTGATCTCGGCTTCGAGGCGGCTCACCTCGGCGTTCGCCTCGTAGAGCGCGCCCTGCGCGCCCTGCATCGCATCGCTCGCCGAGTAGTGCGCGACGCGCAGCGTCTCGAGCTGCGCCTCGACTTCGCGCAGCTTCGCCGTCTGCGCCTCGAGGTCGATCTGCGCCTGTTCGATCGCGCGCTGCTGCTTCTGCTGCTCGCCCGCGGCCTCGTTCTTGCGCAGCAGCCACAGCAGGCGCTGCTTCTCCTCGCCGTCGGCGACGAGTTCCTTGTACTTGGTCGCGACCACCGCCTGCGCCTCGAGCTTTTCGAGGTTCGCGCCGAGTTCGCGGACGATGTCCTCGACGCGCGTCAGATTCTCGCGCGTGTCGTGCAGGCGGTTCTCGGTTTCGCGACGGCGTTCCTTGTACTTCGACACGCCGGCGGCTTCCTCGAGGAACACGCGCAGCTCTTCCGGCTTCGCCTCGATGATCCGCGCGATCATGCCCTGCCCGATGATCGCGTACGCACGCGGCCCGAGGCCGGTGCCGAGGAAGATGTCCTGGATGTCGCGGCGGCGCGCCGGCAGGTTGTTGATGTAGTAGCTCGACGTGCCGTCGCGCGTCAGCACGCGCTTCACGGCGATTTCGCCGTACTGGCCCCACTGCCCGGCCGCGCGGCCGTCGGAGTTGTCGAAGATCAGTTCGACGCTGGCCCGGCTGCCGGGCTTGCGGGCGGTCGAACCGTTGAAGATCACGTCCTGCATCGATTCGCCGCGCAGCTCGGACGCGCGCGACTCGCCGAGCACCCAGCGCACGGCATCGATGATGTTGGACTTGCCGCATCCGTTCGGGCCGACCACGCCGACAAGCTGGCCCGGAACCTGGAAATGCGTGGGATCGACGAAGGATTTGAAGCCAGCGAGTTTGATCGAGCTCAGACGCACGGCGGTATCGGATGTGAAGAAGGTGTGAAACGGACGGGGCCGCACGGCGCGGGGCCGGAGAGCCCCTGCGCGCCACACGCCCCGGAATTCAAAAACGGGGCCGCGCGCATCCAGCGTTGGGCCCCGCAAACGGCTTCCATCATACCATCGCGCGTGAGCCGTCCCGCCCGTCGCCGGGTTTGTCCGGTGCCGGCGCGGCACGATGGACCCGGCTCGACAGCAGCGTCGCCAGCACGATGCACGCGCCGCCCGCCCACTCGCGCGCGCTCGGCAGCTCGTTCGCGAACACCCACGCGGACAGCGCGGTGATCACGATCTCGAACAGCATGATGATCGACGCGCGGTTCGCCGGCACGCGCGCGAGGCCGTACTGGACCAGCAGGTTGTTCGACGCCATCGTCACGCCGATCGCCGCGATGATCAGCGCGGCCACGCCCAGCTGGCCGCTCGCCGGCGCGGCCGGCAGCCCTTCGAACAGCGACGCGATCGCGCCGAACACGGCCGCGCCGCCGAACAGCGTCGCGGTGCGCATCTCCGCGCGCATGTCGGGCAGCTCGCGGCTCGCCTTGATCACCAGCACGTTGCTCATCGCGAAGCTGAGCCCGGCCGCGAGGCCGGCCCATTCGGCCGGGTTGGCCGGCAGCGGCAAGCCGAGCGCCGGCGACCACAGCATCAGCATCGCGCCGCCGATCGACAGCGCCGCGAGCCCGGCGCCGGCCCAGGTCAGCCGTTCGCGCAGCAGGAAATGCGCGTAGATCGCGGTCCAGGCCGGCGTCAGGTAGAACAGCAGCATCACGCGCAGCACCTCGCCGTGGATCGTGCCCCAGACGAACCCGAGGTTCGTCACGCCGGCCGTGACCGCGATGCCCGGCAGCACCCAGTGCCAGCGCAGCGTCGCGATCGTGCGGTGCCGCACGACGATCACAAACAGGAACGCGACGAGGCTCGTCAGCGCACTGGCCAGCGTGCCCGTCACGCCGAGCGACGCGAGGATCCGCAGCGGATACCAGATCAGGCCCCATACCGACGCGCCAATCAGGATGGCCAGCGTCGGCAGGCTGCCGCGTACCGCGTTGTTCATTTGGTTCGATACCCTTTATTCGACCGCCCCGGCCGCCGTTCCGGCAGGCCGTGACCGCATTCCGTCACGCTATAATCGTCCGTTGCGAACCGCGCGCCCCGGCGCCCGTTCGCAGCCGCGCGGCGCGCCCGCCGCTTCTTTCGCTCCAACCGGCCGCGATGGCCGCTTCGCCCGTGAACCCTCGACTCGACTCGCTCCAGCCCTATCCCTTCGAAAAGCTGCGCGCCCTGTTCAAGGACGTGACGCCCGGTGCCGGTACGCCTTCCGGCAACCTGAAACCGATCAGCTTCGGCATCGGCGAGCCCAAACACGCGACGCCGGCGCTGATCCGCGACGCCGTGGTGGCCGCGCTCGACGGCCTCGCGTCGTACCCGGCCACCGCCGGCTCGGATGCGCTGCGCACGTCGATCGCGCGCTGGCTCGAACGCCGCTACGGACTGCCGGCGATCGATGCGGCCACGCAGGTGCTGCCGGTGTCGGGTTCGCGCGAGGCGCTGTTCTCGCTCGCGCAGACCGTGATCGACGCGCGGCCGCGTGCGGACGGCAAGAAGGCGATCGTACTCTGTCCGAATCCCTTCTATCAAATTTACGAAGGCGCGTCGCTGCTGGCCGGTGCCGAACCCTATTTCGCGAACAGCGACCCGGCCCGCAACTTCGCGTGCGACTACGCGGCCGTGCCCGAGGAAGTGTGGGCGCGCACGCAGCTGCTGTACGTGTGCTCGCCGGGCAACCCGACCGGCGCCGTGCTGACGCTCGACGACTGGCGCGAGCTGTTCGCGCTGTCCGACCGCCACGGTTTCGTGATCGCGTCCGACGAGTGCTATTCGGAAATCTATTTCGACGAAGCGGCGCCGCCGCTCGGCGGTCTTGAAGCCGCGCACCGCCTCGGCCGCGGCTTCGAACGACTCGTGATGCTGTCGAGCCTGTCGAAGCGCTCGAACGTGCCGGGCATGCGCTCGGGCTTCGTCGCCGGCGACGCCGCGCTGCTGAAGCAATTCCTGCTGTACCGCACGTACCACGGCGCCGCGCTGTCGCCCGTCTGGCAGCACGCGAGCATCGCCGCGTGGAACGACGAGGCGCACGTGCGCGAGAACCGCGCGCTGTACCTGCAGAAGTTCAATACGGTCACGCCGATGCTCGCCGAGGTCATCGACGTGAAGCTGCCCGACGCCGCGTTCTACCTGTGGGCCAACGTCGCGCGCACCGGCCTGTCGGACACCGAGTTCGCCCGTCGCCTGTACGCCGACTATAATGTGACGGTTCTGCCCGGCTCGTACCTGGCGCGCGATGCGCACGGCACGAACCCGGGCCGCGATTTCATCCGGATCGCGCTCGTCGCGGGCACCCCCGAATGCGTCGAGGGCGCGCAACGCATCGTCGATTTCTGCCGCGCTCTCGCGCGGTAAGACGTCCATCCCGATCAATTCCATCCATCTCCTGCGAAAACGAACATGTCGCAACAACTTCAGCAAATCATCGACACCGCCTGGGAAAACCGCGCCGAGCTGTCGCCGAAGGCCGCGCCCGCCGACGTCCGCGAGGCCGTCGCTCACGCGATCGAGCAACTCGACAAGGGTGCGCTGCGCGTCGCCGAGAAAATCGACGGCAACTGGACGGTCCACCAGTGGCTGAAGAAGGCCGTGCTGCTGTCGTTCCGCCTGGAGGACAACGCGCCGATGCCGGCCGGCGGCTACTCGCAGTTCTACGACAAGGTGCCGTCGAAGTTCGCGAACTACACGGCCGAAGACTTCGCCGCGGGCGGCTTCCGCGTCGTGCCGCCGGCCATCGCGCGCCGCGGCTCGTTCATCGCGAAGAACGTCGTGCTGATGCCGTCGTACACCAACATCGGCGCGTACGTCGACGAAGGCACGATGGTCGACACGTGGGCGACGGTCGGTTCGTGCGCGCAGATCGGCAAGAACGTGCACCTGTCGGGCGGCGTCGGCATCGGCGGCGTGCTCGAGCCGCTGCAGGCGAACCCGGTCATCATCGAAGACAACTGCTTCATTGGCGCGCGCTCGGAAGTCGTCGAAGGCGTGATCGTCGAGGAGAACTCGGTGATCTCGATGGGCGTGTACCTCGGCCAGAGCACCAAGATCTACGACCGCGAGACGGGCGAAGTCAGCTACGGCCGCATCCCGGCCGGCTCGGTCGTCGTCGCCGGCAACCTGCCGTCGAAGGACGGCTCGCACAGCCTGTACTGCGCGGTGATCGTCAAGAAGGTCGACGCGAAGACGCGTGCGAAGGTCGGCCTGAACGAGCTGCTGCGAGGCGACTGATGGCGAAGCCGCACACCGTGGTCGTCTACGGCATTCCGAACTGCGACACCGTGAAGAAGGCCCGCGTGTGGCTCGACGATCACGGCGTCGAGTTCGAGTTCCACGATTTCAAGAAGCTCGGCGTCAGCGCGCCGCTGATCGAAGACTGGCTGAAGGACGTGTCGCTCGACGCGCTCGTGAACAAGCGCGGCACCACGTGGCGCGGCCTGGACGACGGGATGAAGGCGGCCGCCGAAACGAAGACCGGCGCGGTCGCGCTGATGATCCACAAGCCATCGGTCATCAAGCGTCCCGTGCTCGTCGTCAACGGCCGCGTGAAATCGCTCGGGTTCGTGGCCGATCAATACGCGGCGCTGTTTGCCGCATAGGGCCGCCCGCGCCGCGCCTGCGGGCGTAGGGCCTGTTCACGCTAATAACGGGCTTGCGCTGGCCCGACGCCCTGTCGCTGCCGGCCACCGCGCCGGCATTTTTTATCGAAAGTGGTCCGAACCATGTCCGCCACCCTAGCCCTTACCGAACAGCTGATCGCCCGCGCGTCCGTGACGCCCGACGACCAGCACTGCCAGCAGATCATGACCGAGCGCCTCGCCGCGCTCGGCTTCGAATGCGAGACCATCGCGTCGCACGGCGTGACCAACCTGTGGGCCGTCAAGCGCGGCACCGACGGCCGCGACGGCAAGCTGCTCGCGTTCGCGGGCCACACCGACGTCGTGCCGACCGGCCCGCTCGAACAGTGGACGTCGCCGCCGTTCATTCCCGCCCATCGCGACGGCAAGCTGTACGGCCGCGGCGCGGCCGACATGAAGACGTCGCTCGCGGCGTTCGTCGTCGCGTCCGAGGAATTCGTCGCGGCCCATCCCGACCACCGCGGCGCGATCGCGTTCCTGATCACGAGCGACGAGGAAGGCCCGGCCACCGACGGCACCGTGAAGGTCGTCGAACTGCTGCAGGCACGCGGCGAGCGGCTCGACTACTGCATCGTCGGCGAGCCGACGTCGAGCGCCGAGCTCGGCGACGTCGTCAAGAACGGCCGCCGCGGGTCGATGTCCGGCGAACTGGTCGTCAAGGGCGTGCAGGGCCACATCGCGTATCCGCACCTCGCGAAGAACCCGATCCACCTGCTCGCGCCGGCGCTCGCCGAACTCGCCGCCGAGCAATGGGACGAAGGCAACGAATACTTCCCGCCGACCACCTGGCAGGTGTCGAACCTGCACGCCGGCACCGGTGCGACCAACGTGATCCCCGGCCACGCCGACCTGATGTTCAACTTCCGCTTCTCGACCGCGAGCACCGTCGAAGGCCTGCAGGCCCGCGTGCATGCGATCCTCGACAAGCATGGCCTCGAATACACGCTGAAGTGGTCGGTGAGCGGCCTGCCGTTCCTCACGCCGCGCGGCGAACTGTCGGGCGCGCTGGAAAACGCAATTCGCACCGAGACCGGCATCACGACCGAGCTATCGACGACGGGCGGCACGTCGGACGGCCGCTTCATCGCGCGCATCTGCCCGCAGGTGATCGAATTCGGCCCGCCGAACGGCAGCATCCACAAGATCGACGAGCACATCGAAGTGCGCTTCGTCGACCCGCTGAAGAACGTGTACCGACGCGTGCTCGAACAACTGATCGCCTGACGGAGCCTCGCATGACGACACCTTTTGCCACAGTTCGCGACCTGCTGCGCTACGCGGTCACGCGCTTCTCGAAAGCAAAGCTCGCGTTCGGCCACGGTTCCGACAACGCGTACGACGAAGCGGCCTACCTCGTGTTGCATACGCTCGACCTGCCGCTCGACACGCTCGAGCCGTTCCTCGACGCGCGCCTCTTGCCCGACGAAATCGCGGCCGTGCTCGCGGTGATCGAACGACGTGCGGCCGACCGCGTGCCGGCCGCGTACCTCACGCATGAAGCGTGGATGCATGGCCACCGTTTCTACGTCGACGAACGCGTGATCGTGCCGCGCTCGTTCATCGGCGAATTGCTCGACGACGGGCTGCAGCCGTATGTCGCCGATCCCGAGCAGGTCGGCGCGGTGCTCGAACTGTGCACCGGCTCCGGCTGCCTCGCGATCCTCGCGGCGAGCGCGTTCCCGAACGCCGAGATCGACGCGGTCGACCTGTCGGACAAGGCGCTCGAAGTCGCGGAAATCAACGTGCGCGACTACGGCCTCGAAGACCGCATCGGGCTGCACCGCGGCGACCTTTACGCCCCGCTGCCCGCGTTCCGCACCGATCCCGACTCGCGCTACGACGTGATCCTGACGAACCCGCCGTACGTGAACGCCGCGTCGATGGCCGCGCTGCCGCCCGAATACCGGCACGAGCCGGAGATGGCGCTCGCCGGCGGCGACGACGGGATGGACATCGTGCGACGCATCGTCGCCGACGCGCACCGCTGGCTGCATGACGACGGCGTGCTCGTCGTCGAGATCGGCAACGAGCGCGAGCACGTCGAAGCGGCGTTCGGCGGCCTCGAGCTCACGTGGCTGCCCACCAGCGCGGGCGACGACGCCGTGTTCCTGATCCAGGCGTCGGACCTGCCCCGCAAGGGCTGAGCGTTCCGCCGGGCCCGCCGTGCGGCGCACCATTGCGCCGCACGGTTGGGTAAGATGCGCGTAGGCGGCCGCCCGGCCGCACGACTTCGGGAGTCCCCTCGGGCGTCCCGCGGGAGTCCTTCAAGCGCCCATGACCCTCGACTGGCTACATCTCGGCACCCTGATCCTGACCATCCACGTGCTCGGGATCGTCGCGGCATGCCATGCAATCATGAACACGCGCACGTCGCAAGGCGCGATCGCGTGGGCCGTCTCGCTCACGGCCATGCCGTACCTGACGCTCGTTCCCTACCTGTTCCTCGGCCGCAGCAAATTCTCCGGCTACGTCGACGCCCGGCGCCACGAACTCGAAATGTTGCGCACGCACACACCGCGTTCGCCGTGGCGCGCGACCGACGCAACCGACGGGCCGGCCGCCGACGCGCTGGGGCAGGCTGCCGTGCTCGCGCTCACGCGGCTCGGCGGCATGCCGTTCCTCGGCGGCAATTCGGTGCGCACGCTCGTCAACGGCGACGCGACGTTCTCGGCCATCCTGTCGGCGATCGACGCCGCGCGCGACTACGTGCTCGTCCAGTTCTTCATCGTGCGCGACGATGCGCTCGGCCGGATGCTGCGCGACTCGCTGCTCGCGCGCGTGGCCGCCGGCGTACGCTGCTGCGTGCTGTACGACAGCATCGGCTGCTTCGACCTGCCGCACAGCTACGTCGACGCATTGCGCCGCGGCGGCGTCGAGGTCCATCCGTTCGCGACCAACCGGAAATTCGTCAACCGCTTCCAGCTGAACTTCCGCAACCATCGCAAGATCGTCGTCGTCGACGGCAATTGCGCGTTCGTCGGCGGCCACAACGTCGGCGTCGAATATCTCGGCGCGAATCCGCGCCTGTCGCCGTGGCGCGACACCCACATCGAGATACGCGGCCCCGTGGTGGCGAGCATCCAGTACGTGTTCGCCGAAGACTGGCACTGGGCGACGCAGAAGCTGCCGCCGATCGCGCTGCCGCCGCCCGCGCAGCCCGGCGACGGCATGCATTGCCTCGCGGTGCCGATGGGGCCCGCCGACAAGCAGGAAACCGGCTCGCTGTTCTTCGCCGAATCGATCAATGCCGCCCGCGAGCGGGTGTGGATCACCACGCCGTACCTCGTTCCCGATGAAGCCGTGGTGTCCGCGCTGAAGCTCGCCGTGATGCGCGGCGTCGACGTGCGCATCCTGATCCCGAGCCGGCGCGATCACTACGTCGTGTTCGAGGCGTCGAAGCTTTACGCGCGCGACCTCGTCGATGCGGGCGTGAAAGTGTTCCGCTACCGGCCCGGTTTCCTGCACCAGAAGGTCGTGCTGATCGACCGCATCGCGGCAGCAATCGGCAGCGCGAATCTCGACAACCGTTCGTTCCGCCTCAATTTCGAGATCATGGTGCTGACCGTCGACCCGGCCTTCGCCGACGAGGTCGAAACGATGCTCGACGCCGACTTCGCTCAGGCGTACGAGGTGGACGCGGACGAATACCGGCAGTCGCCCGCCTGGCGGCGCATCGCGATGCACGTCGCGCGGCTGTTCGCACCGATCCTGTAACGGCCGCGACGACCGCCGCCCCCGCACGATCCGCACCGGCGCCGCGCACGCGGCGCTGCGCCGTCACAGCAGCTTGTCGATGTCCGCGGCGATTTCGTCGGGCTTGGTGGACGGCGCGTAGCGCTTGACGATGCGCCCTTCGCGGTCGATCAGGAATTTCGTGAAATTCCACTTGATCGCCTTGAGGCCGAGAATGCCGGGCGCCTCGTCGGTCAGGTAGCGATACAGCGGATGCGCGTGGTCGCCCTTCACGTCGATCTTCGCGAACATCGGGAACGTGACGCCGTAGTTGCGTTCGCAGAACGCACCGATCTGCTCGGCGTCGCCCGGCTCCTGCTTGCCGAACTGGTTGCACGGGAAGCCGAGTACGAAGAAGCCGCGCGCCGCGTACTGGTCGTACAGCTTCTGCAGCCCCGCGTATTGCGGCGTGAAACCGCACTCGCTCGCGGTATTGACGATCAGCAGCACCTTGCCGCGATACGCGTCGAGCGACACCGGCGCACCGGCCAGCGTCTCCGCGTTGAACGAATACAGGGTGGACATCGGGCACTCCTTTTACGAAACCGGATCGACGTGGAGTCTAGGCGAAATCGCGCCGTTGCGGCATCCGCCGAACGGCCGATGCCCGGCGCGACCGGCGCGCGGTCTAGAATAGCGGTTTTGGCCAGTCATTTCCGCCGTGATCCGTTTCAATCAGTTCAGCCTTGCGCGCGGCACCAAGCCGCTGTTCGAGTCGACCTCGTTCGTGCTCAATCCCGGCGAGAAAGCCGGCCTGATCGGCGCGAACGGCGCCGGCAAGTCGACGCTGTTTTCCGTCCTGCGCGGCGAGCTGCATGCCGACGGAGGTGATTTCTCGATGCCGCCGTCGTGGCGGATCGCCCACGTGTCGCAGGAAACGCCCGCGGTCGATCGTTCCGCGCTCGACTACACGCTCGACGGCGATACCGCGCTGCGCGAGATCGAGGCCCGCATCGCCGCCGCGTCGGCCGCGCATGACGGCGCCGCCGAAGGCGACGCGCACGCGGCGTTCGCCGACGCCGACGGCTACACCGCGCCGGCCCGCGCCGAAGCGCTGCTGCTCGGCCTCGGCTTCACGCTTGCGCAAACGCGCGAATCCGTCGCGAGCTTCTCCGGCGGCTGGCGCATGCGCCTGAACCTCGCGCAGGCGCTGATGTGCCGCTCCGACCTGCTGCTGCTCGACGAACCGACGAACCACCTCGACCTCGACGCGATCGTGTGGCTCGAAGACTGGCTGCACCGCTACCCCGGCACGCTCGTCGTGATTTCGCACGACCGCGAATTCCTCGATTCGATCTGCAACGTCACGCTGCATCTGGAAAACCGCCAGGTGAAGCGCTACGGCGGCAACTACTCGCAGTTCGAAGTGCTGCGCGCACAGCAACTGGCGCTGCAGCAAAGCGCGTACGAAAAGCAGCAGAAGACGATCGAGCACCTGCAGAGCTTCGTCGACCGCTTCAAGGCCAAGGCGACCAAGGCCAAGCAGGCGCAAAGCCGGATGAAGGCGCTCGAGAAGATGGAGCTGATCGCGCCCGCGCACATCGCGTCGCCGTTCACGTTCGAATTCCGCACGCCCGATGCCGCGCCGAACCCGATGATGGTGATGGAAGACGTCCGCTGCGGCTACCATGCCGACGACGGAACGGATATCCCGATCGTCGAGCGCGTCGCGCTGTCGATCCAGAACGGCCAGCGCATCGGCCTGCTCGGCGCCAACGGCCAGGGCAAGTCGACGCTGATCAAGACGCTGGCCGGCACGCTCGCGCCGCTGTCCGGGCAGGTCCGCGACGGCAAGGGGCTGACGATCGGTTATTTCGCGCAGCACCAGCTCGAAACGCTGCGCGAAGACGATTCGCCGCTCGCGCATCTGGCGCGGCTCGCGCCCGACACGCGCGAGCAGGAATTGCGCGACTTCCTCGGCGGCTTCAATTTCTCGGGCGACATGGCGACCAGCCCGGTCGGGCCGTTCTCGGGCGGCGAAAAAGCGCGCCTCGCGCTGGCGCTGATCATCTGGCAGAAGCCGAACCTGCTGCTGCTCGACGAACCGACGAACCACCTCGACCTCGAAACGCGCCACGCGCTGACGATGGCGCTCGCGCAGTTCGAAGGCACGCTGATCCTCGTGTCGCACGATCGTCACCTGCTGCGCGCGACGACCGACCAGTTCATGCTGGTCGCGAAGCATCGGCTGCAGCCGTTCGACGGCGACCTCGACGACTACCGCGACTGGCTGCTGCAGCATGCGGCCGAGCAACGCGCGGTCGCGAAGGCCGACAGCGCGGCCGCCGCAGGCGCCGATCCGGGCGTCAACCGCAAGGACCAGAAGCGCCAGGCGGCCGAGGAACGCCAGCGGCTGTCGCAGCTGAAGAAACCGCTGCAGAACCGCATCACGAAGCTCGAAAAGGAAATGGAAGCACTGCACGCGGAGAAGGCGCGCCTCGACGCGTTCGTCGCCGATCCGGCGAGCTACGAAGCCGCGCGCAAGACGGAACTGACCGACGCGATCCGCACGCTCGGTGAAGTCACGACCCGGCTCGAGACGGTCGAGGCCGACTGGCTCGCCGTGCAGGAAGAACTCGAGCAGATCGGCTGAACGCGGCCATCGGCGCCGGCAGGCGACGAGCGTGTCGGCGGCGGCATAGCGCGGCGGGGCGCCGGGGCGTCGACACCCCATGAATCCGCCGGGCCGGGCCGCGCCCCGGGCCGGCCCGGAAACGACAAGGCCGGGCGCCCTGGCCCGGCCTCGTTGTCATTGCTGCGTTCGACGCGGTTGCGTCGGCTGGCGCCCGTATGCCCGCCGCACCATCCGCTCAGCGGCGCGGCAGCGTATCGCGCGGCATCTGCTCGTCGTCGTCCATCAGGTACCGGCGCCCTTCGGTTGGCCGGCGGATCGCCGCGGCGACTTCCGCTTCCGTCACATCCTCGGACACGACCTTGCGCGCCAGACGCCCTTCTTCGTCGATCCACTCGACGATCCGGCATCCGCCGCCCCACGGCTGGCGAATCGGCTCCGACACGCGGCAGCCGCGCAGGTTGTAAAGGCGTCCGCCAGGCGCTTCCCCATAGGATTTCAACATAGGTTCCCTTCGCATTGCGCGGTTCGACAATCCGGCAAAGGATAGGGAAAAGCGATGTCCGGCGGGTTACAGCAGCCTACATATTCTTTACAGCGAATTACGCGACAGATCGCCCGGCGACGCACGGCCCGTGCGCGCGCCGGGCCGCTCATTCAAGATCGCGCACGCGGTCGATCGCCTGCTCGAGCCGCTCGACGGCCATCACGTTGAGCCCTTCGATCGGCTGTTTCGGCGCATTCGCCTTCGGGATCAGCGCGGACGTGAAGCCGAGCTTCGCCGCCTCGCGCAGCCGTTCCTGCCCGCGCGGGGACGGCCGGATCTCGCCGGCCAGCCCCACCTCGCCGAACACGATCAGCCCTTTCGGCAGCGCCTTGTTGCGCATCGACGAGTGAATGGCGAGCAGCACCGCGAGGTCGGCGGCCGGCTCGGTGATCTTCACGCCGCCCACCGCGTTCAGGAACACGTCCTGATCGAAGGCCGCGATGCCCGCGTGGCGGTGCAGCACCGCAAGCAGCATCGCGAGCCGGTTCTGCTCGAGGCCGACCGCGAGCCGGCGCGGGTTCGGCACGTGCGCCGTATCGACGAGCGCCTGGATTTCGACGAGCAGCGGGCGCGTGCCCTCCTGCGTGACGAGCACGCACGAACCGGGCACGACCTGCTCGTGCTGCGACAGGAACAGCGCGGACGGGTTGGCCACGCCGCGCAGCCCGCGCTCGGTCATCGCGAACACGCCGAGTTCGTTGACCGCGCCGAAGCGGTTCTTGAACGCGCGCACGAGCCGGAACGACGAATGCGTGTCGCCCTCGAAGTACAGCACCGTGTCGACGATGTGCTCGAGCACGCGCGGGCCGGCGAGGTTGCCCTCCTTCGTCACGTGCCCGACCATGATGATCGCGGTGCCCGACTGTTTCGCGATGCGCGTGAGCTGCGCCGCGCACTCGCGCACCTGCGCGACCGAGC
The DNA here is from genome assembly GCF_017815045.1 of Burkholderia sp. CpTa8-5. Taxonomy (NCBI): domain Bacteria; kingdom Pseudomonadati; phylum Pseudomonadota; class Betaproteobacteria; order Burkholderiales; family Burkholderiaceae; genus Burkholderia; species Burkholderia sp. CpTa8-5. The sequence continues at coordinate 18,293 of NZ_JAGIQD010000022.1, read as the reverse complement.
CCGGCGCCGACGTCAGCGCCTCGGAATAGACGGTCTGGATCGAGTCGATGACGGCCACGTCCGGCCGCTCCGCGTCGATCGCGGCCTGGATCTTCTCGAGCTGGATCTCGGCGAGCAGCTTCAGTTCGGCCGCCGGCGCGCCGCCGTCGAGCAGCGCGAGCCGTTGCGCGCGCAACGCGATCTGCGCGGCCGATTCCTCGCCACTGATATAGAGCGCGCGCCGCTCGTTCGCGATATCCGCGAGCGACTGCAGCAGCAGCGTCGACTTGCCGATGCCCGGATCGCCACCGATCAGCACGACGCCGCCGGGCACCAGCCCGCCGCCCAGCACGCGGTCGAATTCGCCGATGCCGGTCGAGAAGCGCGGGACGTCGGCAGCCTCGATGTCGGCGAGACGCTGGACCGGCGCCCGCTTCGCGAGCGACTGGAACCGATGGGCGGCCGGCGACTCGGCGACCGATTCGACGAGCGTGTTCCACGCCTGGCACGACGGGCACTGGCCCTGCCACTTCGGGGTCTGTCCGCCGCACTCGCTGCAGACGTATACGGTTTTCTGTTTGGCCACGCGCGACGCCCTTATTCCGCTCGCACCGGCACGCGGGCCGCGACCGCGCACATCAGCTCGTAGCCGATCGTCCCGCAATGGCGCGCGACGTCGTCGATCGGCAGCGCGTTGCCCCACAGCTCCACGCGCGCGCCGACGCCGGCCTGCGGGCACGGCGTCAGGTCGACGGTGATCATGTCCATCGACACGCGACCGACGATCCGCGTGCGGATGCCGTCGACGATCACCGGCGTGCCTTCCGGCGCCACGCGCGGATAGCCGTCCGCGTAGCCGCACGCGACGACGCCGATCCGCATCTGCGCCTGCGCGGAGAACGTCGAGCCATAGCCGATCGCCTGGCCCTTCGCGATCGTCTGCACCGCGATCAGCTCGGACGAGAGCGTCATCGCGGGCTTCAACCCCGTGTCGGCGATATCGGACGACAGCCCGGACGGCGACGCCCCATACAGCACGATCCCCGGCCGCACCCAGTCGAAGTGCGTGTCCGGATGCCACAGCACGGCCGCCGAATTCGCGAGACTGCGCGCGCCGGCGATGTTTTCCGCGCCGCGCTCGAACGTCGCGAGCTGCTCGGCGACGCCGCGCGCGTTGTCCGCGTCCGAAAAATGGGTCATCAACGTGATCTGGCCGATGCCGGGGCACGCGCGGGCGCGCTCCCACGCGGCACGGTATTTTTCCGGCGTGTAACCGAGCCGGTTCATCCCGCTGTTCATCTTGAGCTGCACGTTGACGGGCTTCGACAGCCGCGCCGTTTCCAGCATCCGCATCTGCTCGTCGTTGTGGACGGTCGTGGTCAGGCTGTAGCGGTCGATCACGTCGATGTCGGTCGAGCGGAAGAAGCCTTCGAGCAGCAGGATCGGGCCGGCCCAGCCGAGCTCGCGCAGCTTCACGGCCTCGTCGAGGTCGAGCAGGCCGAAGCCGTCGGTGCCGCGCAGGCCCGGAAACGCACGGGCGAGACCGTGGCCGTACGCGTTGGCCTTGACGACCGCCCAGACCTTGGACGGGCCGGCAAAGCGGCGGACGACGGAGAGATTGTTCGCGAGAGCGGCGGTGTGGATGGTGGCGGAGATCGGGCGCGGCATGGGAAATTTACGTAAAGACGCTTGCGAATCATCAGCTTACCGCGCCTTTTGAGCACCGAAGCCGACAATTTGCGGAACGATCGGGGAATCTTGCTAGTCCGAATTCGCGTATTTTCATGTTATAAAGCCGTGCGCACAACCCATTTCGAACGGAATAAGCCGATCGCATACCAGGCGGCCTACGCGGCCCTGCCGCAGCGACGAAAGCATCGCATCAGATGAAAAAAGGTTTTTACACCATCATGGCCGCGCAGTTTTTCTCGTCGCTGGCCGACAATGCGCTTCTCATCGCCGCCATCGCCCTGCTGAAAGACCTCCACGCCCCCAACTGGATGACACCGCTGCTGAAGCTGTTCTTCGTGTTGTCGTATGTGGTGTTGGCGGCGTATGTCGGTGCGTTCGCGGATTCGCGTCCGAAGGGCCGCGTGATGTTCATCACCAACTCGATCAAGGTGGTCGGCTGCCTGATCATGCTGTTCGGCGCGCACCCGCTGATCGCGTACGGGATCGTCGGGTTCGGCGCGGCGGCCTACTCGCCCGCCAAATACGGGATTCTCACCGAGCTGCTGCCGGCCGACCGGCTGGTCGCCGCGAACGGCTGGATCGAAGGCACGACCGTCAGCTCGATCATTCTCGGCACCGTGCTCGGCGGCGCGCTGATCAGCCCGCACATCGCGGCGCACGTGATCGCGCACACGCCGGCCTGGATCGGCACGCCCGCCGAAGCCGCGATGGCGATCATCATGGCGATCTACGTGGTCGCCGCGCTGTTCAACCTGCGCATTCCCGATACGGGCGCCCGCTATCCGAAGCAGGAACGCGGCCCGGTCAAGCTGCTCACCGATTTCGCCGACTGCTTCATGGTGCTCTGGCGCGACAAGCTCGGCCAGATCTCGCTCGCGGTCACGACGCTGTTCTGGGGAGCGGGCGCGACGCTGCAGTTCATCGTGCTGAAGTGGGCCGAGGTGTCGCTCAACATGTCGCTGTCCGAAGGCGCGATCCTGCAGGCCGTCGTCGCGGTCGGCGTCGCGGCCGGCGCGATTGCCGCCGCCGCGCGGATTCCGCTGAAGAAGTCGCTGACCGTGCTGCCCGTCGGCATCATCATGGGCATCGCGGTGATGCTGATGGCGTTCTACACGCGCGACCTGTTCCCGTCGCACTGGGCCGTGCATTTCGGCCATCTGCGCCTGCCGTTCTACCTGATCGTCGCGTACATCTTCCTGATCGGCGTCGGCGCGCTGTCCGGCTACTTCGTCGTGCCGATGAACGCGCTGCTGCAGCATCGCGGCCACGTGCTGCTGTCGGCCGGTCATTCGATCGCGGTGCAGAACTTCAACGAGAACCTGTCGGTGCTCGTGATGCTGTGCCTGTATGCGGTGCTCGTGTGGCTCGACGTGCCGGTCGGCGTCGTGATCGTGCTGTTCGGTACGTTCGTCTGCCTGACGATGTGGCTCGTGATGCGCCGCCATCAGGCGAACCAGCGTCAGTTCGACTCGGTCGCGCTGATCGGCGAATCGCGGCACTGACGCTACACTTCCGGTTTTCGTCCGCCGGCGCCGGTCCTCGAACCGGCGCGTTGCCCTCATGACGCACCCGATACCCAACCTCCTGACGATCGCCGGCTCCGATTCGGGCGGCGGCGCAGGCATCCAGGCCGACCTGAAGACGTTTTCCGCGCTCGGCGCGTATGGCGCGAGCGTGATCACCGCGCTGACCGCGCAGAACACGCGCGGCGTGACGGGCGTGCATGCGCCGGACGCCGCGTTCGTGACCGCGCAGCTCGACGCGGTGTTCGACGACATCCGCATCGATGCGGTCAAGATCGGGATGCTCGCGAACGCGGCGATCGTGCAGGCGGTGGCCGACGCGCTGCGCCGTTACGCGCCGCGCTTCGTCGTGCTCGACACGGTGATGATCTCGAAGAGTTCGCACGCGCTGCTCGCGCCCGATGCCGTCGCCGCGCTGCGCGACACGCTGCTGCCGCTCGCGACGGTCGTCACGCCGAATCTCCCCGAAGCGGCCGCGCTGCTGAACGTTGCGCCCGCCACCACCGAAGACGACATGGTCCGGCAAGGTCAGGCGCTGCTGCAGAGGGGCGCGCGCGCCGTGCTGATGAAGGGCGGCCACCTGCCCGACGCATCCGCGAGCCCCGACTGGCTCGTCGAAGCGACCCGCACGGTGCGGCTCGACGGCGCGCGCGTGCCGGTCAGCAACACGCACGGCACCGGCTGCACGCTGGCGTCGGCGATCGCCGCGCTGCTGCCGCAGCAGCCCGACCTGGAAAGCGCGGTGCGGGAAGCCAAGACCTACCTGACCGGCGCGATCGCCGCGAGCGGCCACCTCGACGTCGGCCACGGCGTCGGCCCGGTCCATCACTTTCACCGCTGGTGGTGAGCGGCCGCTGACGCGGCGTCAGCGATCCTGCGCGGCGAACGCCTGCGCGCGCGCCGGCCAGTCGTCGGGCACGACGAACCCGCGCGCCGTCTCGCGCCACGTGCCGTCACTCCCCTTTTCATGGATGCCGATCAGGTCGGGCGCCTCGCGCGTCGCCAGCACGGGCGGCAGTTCCGGTGCGCTCGCCAGCGGCTCGGGCTCGAACCCCGCGCCGGCGGCGGCACGCCGCGGCGCCAGCCACGCCAGCCGCGGCAATACGCTCCATGCGGCGCCGTCACGCTGCGCGGCCGCCCACGCCGGCCACTGCGCATGCGTCAGCCAGAAACCGCGCGGGTGATCCGGCGCGATTTCGGCGGACACCGGCGGCACCGGCGCACCGTGCGGATGGAACAGCCAGCCCTTGATGAACATCTGCGCGTCGGACGGTGCACCGTAGCCGAGCCGGGCGAAGCCGTCGTGTTCGCCGAGCCGCAACTGGTGGTCGAGCAGCCGGCTGCGCTTGCGGTCGAACCGGTCGACGAGATTGGGGCCGACGAAGTCGGCGAGCGACGCGCCGTCGCGGACCGGCGCGCACAGATAGCACTTCACCGCGAGTTCCCAGTGCAGGCGTCGACCGTCCGGCGCATCGACGAGAAAGTCGACTTCGCCGAGCGTGCGGCCGTTGCTGCGCAGCGGCAGATTAGCCGCGACGAGCCGCAGCGACGGCCCGTGCGTCAGGAAGTATTCGAGCAGGCATTCGGCATAGCGGCCGAGCCGGGTGGGCCGAAACCCGTCGAGCGCGCGATGCAGCGGCCCGGGCTGCGCATCGAGCGCGGCGAGCCACGCTTCGACGGCCGCTTGGCCCGCCGCATCCGGCCAGGGGCGCGCGAGCGGCGCGCCCGGCACCGCGGTGAGCAGGCTCGGGCTGGCCAGCAGCCAAGCCAGATCGCGTACCGCGGCGTCGAGCAGCGTATCGACGAACGCGCACGCCGCGCCGGTCGTCATGACCCGGCCGGGCCGTTCGCGTCGGCGCCTTGCGCACGCTGGAATGTATCGCGTGCGAGGCACAGGTCGGCCCACGCCTTCGACTTGTCCTGCAGGCTGCGCAACAGGTACGCCGGGTGGTAGGTGACGATCACCGGCACGCCCTCGTACGCATGCACGCGGCCGCGCAGCGATGCGATGCTCGCATCCGTCTTCAGCAGCGTCTGCGCGGCAAAACGGCCGAGCGCGACGATCAGCTTCGGCTTCACGAGCGCGACCTGGCGCTGCAGATACGGCTCGCAACTCGCGACCTCGTCCGGCTCCGGGTTGCGGTTGCCGGGCGGCCGGCACTTGATCACGTTCGCGATGTACACGTTGTCGCCGCGCTTGAGCGACAGCGACTGCAGCATGTTGTCGAGCAGCTTGCCGGCCTGGCCGACGAACGGCTCGCCCTGCTTGTCCTCGTTCTCGCCCGGCGCTTCGCCGATCAGCATCCAGTCCGCTTCGCGGTCGCCGACGCCGAACACGGTGTTGGCCCGCTTCTCGCACAAGCGGCACAGCGTGCAGTCGGCCACGCGCGCGGCCAGCGCATCCCAGTCGAGCGTGGCGACCGGCGTGCCGGCAGGACGCGATTCGGCGAGCGGCGCGGGCGTGGATTCGCCCGGCGGCGCCGCGTCGAACCAGGCGAAATCGTCGTCCGCTGCCGGCGGCGCATCATCCTTCGGCGCCATCGTATCGGGCGATGCCGCCGATGCAGCTTGCGCAGGCGGGCGACCGCCGTCGTCGACACCGTGCGCCGACACCCGCGATTCGCGAGCCGCAGAGGCGCCGGCCGCGCCACGCGCGACGGCCGTCGGCGCATCGTCCTGCACCGGTGCACGCGCTGCCCGCACCGGCCGATCGGCCGCGACGGCGGAACCGTCGTCGGTCGCCGCGGTCTGCGCGACGGCAGGCGCGTCGGCTGCCGCGCCTTCGTCCGCGCGCTGCCCGCGCCGCACCCAGATCTGCGCGAGGCCCAGTTCCTCGAGCGCCGCTTCACCCCACGCCATGTGCGTCCCCCTCGTCCTTGTTCAGCGTCAGACGCATCACGATCGCGTCCTCCCGGCTCCGATGCTTCGCCGGATAGTAATTCTTGCGCCGGCCGATCGTCATGAAGCCGAAGCGCTCGTACAGATGGATCGCGCGCGGATTCGACGGCCGCACTTCGAGCAGCATGCCGTCGAGCCCTTCCGCACGCGAAATGCGCACCGCCTCGCGCAGCAGCGCGAGGCCCGCGCCCGCGTGCTGCGCGACCGGCGCGACGCACAGGTTCAGCAGATGCATCTCGTCGACCACGGGCATCAGCACGCAATAGCCGACGAGCGAGCCCGTCACGTGCCTCAGGCACACGCCCAGATAGCCGTTGCGCAGCGAATCCTCGAAGTTGCCGCGGCTCCACGGGAATTCGTACGCGACGTGCTCGATTGCGACGACCTCGTCGAGATCGGCGTCCGTCATCGGCGCCAGATAGCGGTCGCTCAGCAGGACACCCGTCATCCCTTCGCTCCGCCCGTCTGCGCGGCCCGTACAGCGAGGCGCTCGGCCGTCGTCTGCGCGACCTTGTCGCGCACGTATTCGGGTGCGGCCTGGTCGGCCGGCACCGCTCGCCCGGCGCGGAACGCGCGCAGCGCGGCATGCGCGACCGCCAGCGCATGCGGCAGCGCATCGCCGTCGATCACGGCCGCCCGCGCGGCGGCCGGCAATTGCGCGCCGAACGCCGCGGCCGCATTGCCGGCGAGCGTAAACGGCGCGTCGGGCACGCCGACGGTCCCCGGTGCGTCGAGCGACGCCGGATGCAGCGTGCGCCAGTCGCCCGCGCCGTCGTCCCATTCGAAATCCGCCCAGTAGGCTTCGTCCATCCGCGCGTCGAGCGCGGCGAGCACGCGGGTCGTGCCGGGCGCGCGCAGCCGCGCGTGCTCGGCGCATGCGAGCAGCGTGCCGATCGGCACGACCGGCAGCCCGGCGCCGAACGCGAGGCCCTGGGTAATGCCCGTCGCGGTACGCAGGCCCGTGAACGAGCCGGGGCCCGCGCCGAACGCGATCGCGTCGCAGTCGGCGAGCGTCAGCCCGGATTCGGCGAAGAGTTCCTGGATCGCCGGCAGCACGCGCGTGCTCGACACGGCGCCCGTCGGTTCGTGACGGACCCAGGTTTGCGGAGTGGAAACGGCGTCATCGGCCGGGGCCGAGCGCAGCAGCGCGACCGAGCAGTATTCGGTCGACGTATCGATGGCGAGGAGCACTGTTTGCGTCATGGCCGACATTGTAATGCGCCGCCCCGCTCCCACGGGCGATCGGGCCCGATCTGTGCGCACGTGCGGCGCCGGCGGCGGTTTGGAAGGATCGCTCGACCCGGCGCGACGGTCCGCTTGTTAAGATCGGCCGATCTGAAACCCTTACGGAGACACCCGATGAGCGAACTCACCGCCCAATTCGACCAGGCCCAGATCGACGTCAAGCAACTGACGGAACGGCCGGGCAATCTGACCCTGCTGCGCCTGTACGCGCTCTTCAAGCAGGCGACCGACGGCGACGCGCACGGCGACAAGCCCGGCTTCACCGATATCGTCGGCAAGTACAAGTACGATGCCTGGGAAGCGCTGAAGGGCACGTCGCCGGACGCGGCGAAGCAGCAGTACGTCGAACTCGTCGAATCGCTGAAAAACGGCACGGCTTCCTGACCAAACCGCCCTCGCCGCAATAGGCAATCAAATCAGTGGCGCAGCGCAGCAAATTTCTTTATAATGCGGCCTGCGTCACCTCCCGCGCTCGGCTCGAAGCCGTTCCGGCCCGACGCCTCGTAGCGTTAAGCTCCAATCCGGTTTAGAACCTGTCCCCTCCTGCTTCGACCCTTGCGGTCGTCAACTAGGCTGGCGGCCCCGCTCCAGAAGCGCGCCGCACCCAAAACAGCTTCTAATGCCTCATCCGCCGACGGTTCGGCGGATTGCACCCGTTTCCCGATTTGCTCGCTGAATCCGACGACTTGGGTATGCGCGATTGGCGCCGACGTTTCACCCACTGTGTTTCAAGGATTGTTATGACTTCGAGCATCAACTCCAGCCCGCTCAACGCGATCGCCGACCAGGCGCTCGGTCTCGACGCCGCCGCCGCACCGGCCGCGGTCGAACCGGCGTCGGACGAGCCGAGCTTCGCGTCGCTCGGGTTGTCGCCGGAGATCGTCTCCGCGCTGCAGGCCGCCGGCTACGTGAAGCCGACGCCGGTCCAGCAGCGCGCGATTCCGGCCGGCATCGCCGGCCGCGACCTGCTGGTGTCGAGCCCGACCGGTTCGGGCAAGACCGCCGCATTCATGCTGCCCGCGATCGAACGTTTCGCGCAGCTCCAGAAGACGCAGGCGCAGCAGCCGCGCGCGCCGCGCGACCCGAACCAGGGCGACCGCCGCGCGCGCCGCCCGCAACCCGTCGCGCGCCCGGGCCTGCTCGTGCTGACGCCGACCCGCGAACTCGCGATGCAGGTCACGACGGCCGCCTCGACGTACGGCAAGCACCTGAAGCGCCTGCGCACGGTCAGCATCCTCGGCGGCGTCGCCTACGGCCAGCAGCTGATGCTGCTCGCGAAGAACCCGGAAATCCTGGTTGCGACGCCGGGCCGCCTGCTCGATCACCTCGAGCGCGGCCGTATCGACCTGTCCGAACTGAAGATGCTGGTGCTCGACGAAGCCGACCGCATGCTCGACATGGGCTTCATCGAAGACATCGAAACGATCGTCGCCGCCACGCCGGAATCGCGCCAGACGATGCTGTTCTCGGCCACGCTCGACGGCAAGATCGGTTCGCTGACGGGCCGCCTGCTGAAGGACCCGGAGCGCATCGAGATCCAGCAGCGCCTCGAGTCGCGCACGAACATCGCGCAGACGGTCCACTACGTCGACGACCGCGATCACAAGGATCGCCTGCTCGATCACCTGTTGCGCGACGACGCGCTCGACCAGGCGATCATCTTCACGGCGACCAAGATCGACGCCGACCAGCTCGCCGGCCGTCTCGCCGACGCAGGCTTCGAATCGGCCGCGCTGCACGGCGACCTGCCGCAGGGCGCGCGCAACCGCACGATCCGTGCGCTGCGCGAGCGCCGCGTGCGCGTGCTGGTGGCGACCGACGTCGCGGCACGCGGCATCGACATCCCGGGCATCACGCACGTGTTCAACTACGACCTGCCGAAGTTCGCGGAAGACTACGTGCACCGTATCGGCCGTACCGGCCGCGCGGGCCGTTCGGGCACGGCGGTCAGCCTCGTGCACCACGCCGAGCAAGGCGCGCTCAAGCGCATCGAACGCTTCGTGCGCTCGCCGCTGCCGGTCAACGTGGTCGAAGGTTTCGAGCCGCGCAAGTCGCCCCCGCGTAACGGCGGCACCGGCGGCCGCGGCCGTCCGGGCGGTGGTAACGGCGGTCGTCGTTTCGGCGGCAAGCCGGGCGGCGGTTATGGCGGCAACGGCAATAGCAGCGGCAACGGTCGCAGCTACGGCGGCGGCAATGGCGGTGGCTGGAGCGGCAAGCCGGGCGGCAGCCGTGACGGCGGCCCGCGTCGCGACGGCCAGCGCAGCGGCGCCCCGCGCCGTAGCAATTCGGCATCGTAAGCATCTGGGCGGCCCTGCAGCCGCCCCCACGGATGGGCACCTCGCCCATTCAACCAACCGGCGCATCCGCGCCGGTTTTTTTTCGCCCCACCGCCAATTTCACGATGCAGGAAATTTTTTTGCGTCGTAAAAAATCATGCTGCACGGCACAACCCGTGCGATTGCGGGATAGGAAAACGCATTTCTTATCTCGAAATGACGAATGCAACCCGTTGATTAAAAACAATTAAAAAATTCCGCACTTCCCGAGCCAGCCCCTGTTTCGCTCCCGCCGATTTGCCTAGACTCTTATACAAGACCTCGCGAACGGGAACGCATCGCTTCCCCGCCTCGCGAACCGCATCGTCACCGCCAGATTCGGCCCGTCACGCATACATCGCATCAAGGAGCTCATCATGTCGCGTCAGCAACAGGCACAGGAACTGCAGCAGCAATGGGAAACCGATCCGCGCTGGAAGGGCATCAAGCGCAGCTACTTGGCCGAGGACGTGGTCCGCCTGCGCGGCTCGATCCCGATCGAGCACACGCTGGCCAAGCGCGGCGCGGAAAAGCTGTGGAGCCTCATCAACAACGAGCCGTTCGTCAACGCCCTCGGCGCGCTGACCGGCAACCAGGCGATGCAGCAGGTGAAGGCCGGCCTGAAGGCCATCTACCTGTCCGGCTGGCAAGTGGCCGGCGACGCGAACGTCGCGGGCGAAATGTACCCGGACCAGTCGCTGTATCCGGCGAACTCGGTGCCGCTCGTCGTCAAGCGCATCAACAACACGCTCACGCGCGCCGACCAGATCCAGTGGTCGGAAGGCAAGAACCCGGGCGACGAAGGCTACGTCGATTTCTTCGCGCCGATCGTCGCCGATGCGGAAGCCGGCTTCGGCGGCGTGCTCAACGCGTTCGAGCTGATGAAGGCGATGATCGAGGCCGGCGCGGCGGGCGTCCACTTCGAGGACCAGCTCGCGTCGGTGAAGAAGTGTGGCCACATGGGCGGCAAGGTGCTGGTGCCGACGCGCGAAGCCGTCGCGAAGCTGTCGGCCGCGCGTCTCGCGGCCGACGTGATGGGCACGCCGACCGTGCTGGTGGCCCGCACCGACGCGGAAGCGGCCGACCTGATCACGTCCGACGTCGACGACAACGACAAGCCGTTCCTGACCGGCGAGCGCACGGTGGAAGGCTTCTTCCGCACGAAGCCGGGCCTCGAGCAGGCGATCTCGCGCGGCCTCGCGTACGCACCGTACGCGGACCTGATCTGGTGCGAAACGGGCAAGCCGGATCTCGAGTACGCGAAGAAGTTCGCGGAAGCGATCCACAAGCAGTTCCCGGGCAAGCTGCTGTCGTACAACTGCTCGCCGTCGTTCAACTGGAAGAAGAACCTCGACGACGCGACGATCGCCAAGTTCCAGAAGGAACTCGGCGCGATGGGCTACAAGTTCCAGTTCATCACGCTGGCCGGCTTCCATGCGCTGAACTACTCGATGTTCAACCTCGCGCACGGCTATGCCCGCACGCAGATGAGCGCGTTCGTCGAACTGCAGCAGGCCGAGTTCGCGGCGGCCGACAAGGGCTTCACGGCCGTCAAGCACCAGCGCGAGGTCGGCACCGGCTACTTCGACGCGGTGACGCAGACGGTCGAACGCGAAGCGTCGACGACCGCGCTGCACGGCTCGACCGAGGACGAACAGTTCTTCGACGGCAAGAAGGTCGCGTAACACGCCAGGCGTTACGCCGATGCCCGCCGCGTCTCGCGACGCCGCGGCATCGGCCACCGGAACAACAATCAGGGAGGAGACGGCAGGCGCGCGAATCCCATCGCGCAACCGGCCGCGCGGCCTGCGGGCCGCCAGCAACGCTGCGCGCCGGCTTCGTCCGGCGCGCCCTTTTTCCGATGCGCAGCCCGCCCCGCCACGGCCGGCGCTGCCCTACCGATAGACGATCACCGGAATTTTCGTATGGGTCAGCACGCGCTGCGTCTCGCTGCCGATCAGCAGGCTGCCGAGCCCGCGGCGTCCGTGGGACGCCATGAAGATCACGTCACACCCGCCGCGTTCGGCCGCCTCGATGATGCCGAGATACGGCGACGGATGCACGCTCGTCCACGTGTCGCACGCGACCCCGGCCGCCTTCGCGGCCGCTTCCACCTCGTCGAGATGCGCGCGCGCCTCGCGCTCGCTGCGCGCGCGGAAATCGGCGGGCGGCTCGATGATCACTTCGGAAAACGGCGAGTACGGGTATTGCGGCAGGCACGCATAGGCCGTAACCTGCGCGCCGACCGCGCGCGCCAAGTCGATCGCGCCGTCGATCGCCTTTTGCGACAGTTCGGAACCGTCGGTTGGAACGAGGATGTGCCGGAACATCGCGCCCTCCTTCGTCAATCGCACGCCGCGCGCCCCGGCTCCGGCCGAGCCGGCCGCGACACCGCGTGCATGCCTCTTACGATTGTAGTGGGTGAAACCGCGCAAGCCGCACCGCCAGCGGGTTCGCCCTCATATCGGAAACACGCGGGTGCGCGGCGCCTACTCGCCCCAATAGCCGGGCCGCTCGTACGTGTGCTTCAGGTAATCGAGAAACAGGCGCACGCGCAGCGGCAGATGTCGGCGCTGCGGAAACACCGCGTGAATGCCGATCGGCGGCGCGGCGAACGCATCGAGCACGCTGACGAGCCGGCCGGCCGCGACGTCCTCGCCGACTTCCCACCACGAGCGCCACGCGAGGCCGTGGCCGGCGAGGCACCATTCGTGCAGCACCGCGCCGTCCGAGCATTCCATCGTGCCGTTCACGCGGATCGACACGACCTTGTCGCCTTCCTGGAACGCCCAGCCGCGCTGCTGGTTCGCATTCGCCGCGAGCGCGAGGCAGTTGTGCCGCGCCAGTTCCGCGAGCGTGGCCGGCGTGCCGCGCCGTGCGAGATACGCGGGCGACGCGACGCACACGCGGCGGTTCTCGCCGAGCTTCAGCGACACGAGCGACGAATCGGGCAGCTCGCCGAGCCGCACCGCGCAATCGAACCCCTCGTTGACGAGGTCCACCATCCGGTCGGACAGGTCGAGCGTGACCGACACGTCCGGATGCGCGCCGCTGAATTCGGGCACGAGCGGCGCGACGTGCCGCCGGCCGAAGCCGGCCGGCGCGGAGAGCCGCAGATGGCCGCTCGCCTTGACGCCGCCGGCGGACACGCTCGCTTCCGCGTTCTGCATCTCGTTGATGATGCGCTGGCAATCCTCGAGGAACGCCGACCCCTCGAACGTCAGCGTGAGCTTGCGCGTCGTGCGCACCAGCAGCTTCACGCCGAGCCGCTCCTCGAGTGCGTCGAGGCGGCGGCCGATGATCGCCGGCGCGACGCCTTCCGCGTGCGCGGCCGCCGACAGGCTGCCTTTGGCCGCGACCGCGGCGAACGTTTCGATCTGTTTGAACCGGTCCATGACTCCGTCGATAGGACGGCCTCGCCGTCCCTCAAATAGCTTGAGCCGCACAAGATTAGGTATATGAAAGTAAAAGATCAAGTGATGTTTAGCGTCTTTTTTAGCAGCTTATATCACGAATAGAATCGACCCGACCTCTGAAACTGGAGCGCAAGGCTATGTCGGCCACAACGACACTCTCCTCCCCCGACGCCATCCTCTTCGACGCATTCGGCACGTTGTTCGACGTGCGTGCCGTGCTGGCCGCGGCTGAGCAGATGTTTCCCGGACACGGGGAACGGTTGTCGCAGCTGTGGCGGCGCAAGCAGATCGAATACTCGCAGCTGCGCACGCTCGCCGATCCGGCCGGCGCGCACTATCGCCCGTTTCGGGACATCACGCTCGACGCGCTGCGGTTCGCCGCGCGCCGGCTCGGGCTCGCGCTGAACAGTGCGGCCGAGAAACGGCTGATGGACGAATACGCGTGCCTGTCCACCTATCCCGACACGGTGCCCGCGCTGCGCCAACTGCGCGCGCTCGACCCGCGCCCGCCGCTCGCGATCCTGTCGAACGGCACCCCGCAGATGCTCGACATCGCGATCAAGAGCGCGGGCATGACCGGCCTGTTCGATCGCGTGCTGTCGGCCGACACCGTGCGCGCGTACAAGCCGAGCCCGGCCGCGTATGCGCTCGGCACCGCCGCGTTCGGCGCGAACCCGCGCGGCATCGTGTTCGTGTCGTCGAACGCGTGGGACGTCGCGGGCGCCACCTGGTTCGGCTACACGACGTTCTGGCTCAACCGCACGGGCGCGCCCGCCGAGGAACTCGGCGCGCCGCCCGACGGCACGGGCACCGGCATGGCCGACCTGCTCGCGTTCCTCGCCCCCCCCCCCGCCCCGGCTCCGTCCGGCAGACCCGCAAACCGCACGCGCCCCGGCCCGGGTGCATGACGTTTCGCAGCGCTGCCGCCTTCCCCTTTCACCGAAACCGCAACTGACCGACCAAGGAGATGAAACTCATGAGCACCCCGATCACGCTGCCGCAAGGCATGACGATCACCGGCGAAATCAAGCCGGGTTACGAAGCGATCCTGACGCCCGACGCGCTGGCACTCGTCGCGTCGCTGCATCGCACGTTCGAATCGCGCCGCCAGACGCTGCTGCAGGCGCGCGTCGAGCGCACGAAACGCCTCGACGCGGGCGAGCGCCCCGATTTCCTCGCCGAGACGCAGGCGATCCGCGAAGGCGACTGGAAGGTCGCGCCGCTGCCGACCGACCTGCAATGCCGCCGCGTCGAAATCACGGGCCCGGTCGAGCGCAAGATGATCATCAACGCGCTGAACTCGGGCGCCGATTCGTACATGACGGACTTCGAGGATTCGAACGCGCCGAGCTGGACGAACCAGATCGACGGCCAGATCAACCTGAAGGACGCGGTGCGCCGCACGATCTCGCTCGAGCAGAACGGCAAGTCGTACCGGCTGAACGACAAGGTCGCGACGCTGATCGTGCGTCCGCGCGGCTGGCACCTCGACGAGAAGCACGTGACGGTCGACGGCCAGCGCGTGTCCGGCGGCATCTTCGATTTCGCGCTGTTCCTGTTCCACAACGCGAAGGAACTGATCGCGCGCGGCTCGGGCCCGTACTTCTACCTGCCGAAGATGGAAAGCCATCTCGAGGCGCGTCTGTGGAACGACATCTTCGTCGCGGCCCAGGAAGCGATCGGCGTGCCGCGCGGCACGATCCGCGCGACGGTGCTGATCGAGACGATCCTCGCCGCGTTCGAGATGGACGAGATCCTGTACGAACTGCGCGAACACAGCTCGGGCCTGAACGCCGGCCGCTGGGACTACATCTTCTCGGCGATCAAGAAGTTCAAGAACGACCGCGACTTCTGCCTGGCCGAGCGTTCGAAGATCACGATGACAGTGCCGTTCATGCGCGCGTACGCGTTGCTGCTGCTGAAGACCTGCCACAAGCGCAACGCGCCGGCGATCGGCGGGATGAGCGCGCTGATCCCGATCAAGAACGATCCGGAAGCGAACGACAAGGCGATGGGCGGGGTGCGCTCGGACAAGCAGCGCGACGCGACCGACGGCTACGACGGCGGCTGGGTCGCGCACCCGGGCCTCGTGCCGATCGCGATGGAAGAATTCGTCAAGGTGCTCGGCGACCAGCCGAACCAGATCGCAAAGCAGCGCGACGACGTGCAGGTCGAAGGCAGGAACCTGCTCGACTTCCAGCCGGAAGCGCCGATCACCGAAGCCGGGCTGCGCAACAATATCAACGTCGGGATCCACTACCTCGGCGCATGGCTCGACGGCAACGGCTGCGTGCCGATCCACAACCTGATGGAAGACGCGGCGACGGCCGAGATCTCGCGCTCGCAGGTGTGGCAATGGATCCGCTCGCCGAAGGGCGTGCTCGACGACGGCCGCAAGGTCACGGCCGACCTCGTGCGCGAATTCGCGAAGCTCGAGCTCGACAACGTGAAGCGCTCGGTCGGCGGCAATACGCAGCCGTACGAACGCGCCGCGGCGATCTTCGAGCAGATGTCCACGTCGGAAGGCTTCACCGAATTCCTGACGCTGCCGCTGTACGAGGAAATTTGACGACGCTGTCGGCTGCGATCGCCGGACGGCCACGCCGTGTCGGCGGTCGCATGCGATGACGGGTCACCGGCAGGAAAAAAGCGCCCCGCGGGGCGCTTCCTCTTTTGCAGCGAATCCTGCCACCGCCCGCAGGCACGCTCAGGCGGCTTCCTGCTCGCGCCGGTGCTGAACCCAATCGCCGGACGCGATGCGCGGACGCCCGGCCGCCGCGTGCGCGGCGACCGGATAATACAGGCACGCGTACTGCCGGCCGCCGAGCTCGACCGTTACCTCGTCCGGCTTGAACAGCGAATCGACGCCCGGATAGACGCGCTCGATCTCGTCGAGCACCGGGACGAGCTGCGCGTCGACCTCGTAGACGTCGCCCCACACCAGCGACTTGCCGGCCGTACCGGCGATCATGCCCGGATACGTGCCGAAATCGACCAGTTCGCCCGGCAGCGCGGCCGCGCCCAGCAGCGTCGGCGCGGCGATGCCGTGGCGGGCGGCCGCATGGCCGATGTCGTTGGCCTGTCCGGCTCTCAAGGTGCCATAGACGAATACGTGGCGCATCGTGGTTCTCCTCTTCGATTCGTGTGTTGCCGTGTTGGCGTGCGACCGGTGCGCGATGGGCGCGACGTGGCGCACGCATCGATAGACCGCGATACCGGCCCGATGGTTCGAACCGTCGGTGCGACCGGCTGCGGGCGACCGGCTGCGGGCGACCGGCTGCGGGCGACCGGCTGCGGGCAGCCACCCCGGATTCGCCGACGCCCACACAAAGTTCATTTGAAGCCGGCATGATGGCCCGAAAAACCGCCGCATGCGCACGCGCGGCGCCTTCTAAAATAACGGCATCGCCGCCGCGCCGCCCGAACTTTCATGAATCCGCCCGCCCAAGCCGACGTATCGAACCCGTACGACGTCATCGACATCCCGCCGGAATTCGCGCCGACCGCCGACCATCCGATGCGCGTGCGCGCGCGGCAGGTCGATGCCGGCCGCCGCATTCCGCTGCACACGCATGCGTGGGCGCAGCTCGCGTATGCGTCGCGCGGCGTGCTGCGCGTGGCGACGACCGGCACGACCTGGATGGTGCCGCCGTCCCGCGCGATCTGGGTGCCGCCGCATGTGTCGCACGAAGTCGTGATCGTCGAAGAGGCCTATTTGCGCACGCTATATATCGACGAGTCGATCGTGCCGGGCGGGCTCGATGCATGCCGCGTCGTCGAGGTGACGGGGCTGCTGCGCGAGCTGATCGTCGCACTCGACGCGCGCGACCTGAGCGCCGCGCGCGAGCGCCTGCTGTGCGGGCTCGTGCTCGACGAGCTGAGTCATGCCGAACCGTTGCCGCTCGCGGTGCCGATGCCGGACGAAAAACGGCTGCGCCTGCTGTGCGAATCGGTACTCGCGCAGCCCGCGCATGCGGAGTCGCTCGAACACTGGGCGAGCGAGGTCGGCGCGAGCACGCGCACGATCTCCCGGCTCTTCAAGCAGGAACTGGGCGTGAGCTTTTCGCAGTGGCGCCAGCAGGCGCTGCTCGCGCGGGCGATCCCGCTGCTGAACCAGGGGCGACCGCTGTCGCACATCGCGCGCGAACTCGGCTACCAGAGCCAGAGCGCGTTCTCGGCGATGTTCCGCCGCGCATTCGGCGAAAGCCCGCGCGCGTTCATGCTGCGCGGCTACGAGCATCGGGGCCCGGAAGGCGACGTCGCGGAAAACGAAACGCCGGACGACGACGGCGCGATCGACGCGGCCCGCTGATCGCTCGTTCCCGCGCGCCGGACCGTCAGACCGGCCGCACCATGTGGCGGATCGAGCCGAGTTGCGCGAGCCGCGGCCCGGTGACGCGGTAGCCCATGCGTAGATACAGATGCGCGGCAGGATTGTCGACGAACACGCGCAACTGCAGTTCGTGCAGCCCGCGCGCACGCGCCCAGCGATGCGACATCTCGAGCATGTAGGTACCGGCGCCCTGCCCGCGATGGCCGGCCGCGATCTGCACGTCGCGGATGTGCAGCGAATCGCCCTCCTCGGTCACACGCAGCACACCGATGCGCTCGCCGTCGGCTTCGAGGATGAAGTTTTCGGATTCGCGCCAGCTCGCATAGAACAGGTCGCTGCGCCACACGAGCCCATGACGCTTGTAGTAGCCGCCCATGTTGCCGTGCGTCAACGCTTCGGCATACGGAAAATCGCCGGGCTCCGCGGGTCGGAGCTGATACAGGAGTCGCAGGTCGGTCGGATCGAGCATCGCGCAGGGGTCGGAAACGCATCCCGCCACGATAGCGCAGTCGCGTGCGGATGCAATCGCGAATTTCTCGTAGGCGCGCGGCGCGCGGTGTCGGGTGTCAGCGGAAGGCACAATGGACGATTCAAATGAAAAAGCCCGCGCGAGGCGGGCTTCTTCATTTTCTGGCGGAGCGGACGGGACTCGCCTACATCCCGCAGGCCGCGGCTGCGCGTGCACGCGCAGCCCTTCGAGTCCCGTCGGAAGCCGCGCAGGCGGCTTCCTCCGCTCGGCAGTCACGCGCCCGCGAGCGTGCACAACGCCCGAATGCACAAACAACAATGCCCGCACAAGGCGGGCATTGTTGTTCGTTTGGCGGAGCGGACGGGACTCGAACCCGCGACCCCCGGCGTGACAGGCCGGTATTCTAACCGACTGAACTACCGC